>JBBQSR010000043.1:0-12936 GCA_038234855.1 Ktedonobacterales bacterium
TGCAGCACCGCGAAGATGCGTTCCGCCGCCGCGACGCCGGGCATGGCGGCATGGAAGCGTTGGCTGATCTGCCGGATAGGCGTATCGAATTCCGGTGCCAATAAGAGCACGAAGAAGGCGCGCTCGAAGGGGATTTGCCCATACAGCAGGCGAAAGCCGATCTCGACCGCGATGATGGCGGTGCTGAGTGTCGCGATGACCTCCAGCGCCAGCGCATTCAGGAAGGCCACGCGCAGCACGCTCATGGTGGCGTGGCGCAGTTCCTCCCCCATCTGCGCCACGACCGCGACCTGACGGCGACTGCGCCCAAAGAGCCTCAGCGTCGTCAGCCCTTGCACGACATCGAGGAAGTGCGCGCTCAGGCGGCTCATCGCGGTGAACTGCGTCTCTGTGACGGAGCGGGTCGCCATGCCGATGAGCGCCATGAAGATGGGCAGCACCGGCAACGTGACGATCAGCACGACCCCGGAAAGGGGATCGATGGGCAGCACCACGGCCAAAATCGCCAATGGCACCAGCATCCCCGTCGCCACCTGGGGGAGGAATTGGTGATAATAGTCTTCCAGATCCTCCACACCGCGCACCGCCGTGGCGGCGAGTTCGCCGCTGGCGGCGGTGCGGGTGAAGGCTGGCCCAAGCTCTAGCACATGCGCGCTGAGGTGTTGCCGCAGATCCGTCTTGATGCGTGCGGCGAGCTGCTGGGCGGCACGGTCACTGCCCCAGGCGCAGATGGCCCTTACCCCCACCACCAGCGCGAAGAGGAGCAGCACGCCCCCGAGCGACCGCAGCCCCAGCCCACCCAGGAATGCCCCCGCCACGGCATGACTGAGCAGCCACGCCTGACTGATGAGCAACAGCCCCCCGGCCAGGCTCAGCCCGGTTGCCAGCACCAGCGCGCCACCTTGGGCGCGGGCCAGCGCGAACAAGCGTTTATCAATCATGCCCTCGGTACTCCCCTAGCCTTCATGGGCCGCCACGCGGGTGACACGCTGGCGGAAGACGTAGTAGTTCCAGATCTGGTAGCCCAGTACGATGGGCACGAAAACCAACGCGACGATGGTCATCACCCCAAGGGTGTATGGGCTCGACGATGCATTGTAGATGGTCAGGCTGTAAGCCGGATTGATGCTGCTGATCAACACGCGCGGGAACATGCCCAGGAAGACCGTCACTGTCGCGAGCACGATGGTCGTGCCCAGCAAGCCAAAGGCCCAGCCAAAGCGTTTCTCGCTGATGAGCCAGCCGCTGCCCAGCGCCGCCATGCCCGCCATGATGGGCGCGACCCCAGGGTTGACGCCCAGGCGCGTGAAGACATCCGTTTGCAGGTAGCCCCAGCCAACGATCACGGCCAGCAACCCCACCAGCGGCCCCCACAGCCGTCGCGCCAGCGCGCTGGCGCGCTCGAACACCGGACCATCCGTTTTCATCGCCAGGAAGAGGGCACCATGCAGGGTGAAGAGCACCACCGCCGTCACCCCGCCCAGCAGCGCATAGGGGTTCAGCAATTCGAGGAAGGTGCCCAGGTAGTTCATGTGGGAATCGATCGGCACGCCTTCGAGGATGTTGACCAACGCCACGCCCCATAGCAACGCGGGGAGGAAGCTGCCAATGCAGATCGCCCAATCCCAGAAGCGTCGCCAGCGCACATCATCGAGCTTGCTGCGAAACTCGAAGGCGACGCCGCGCACGATCAGCGCCAGCAACATCACCACCAGCGCCAGATAGAAGCCACTGAAGAGGGTGGCATACCAGTTGGGGAAGGCCGCAAACATCGCGCCGCCCGCTGTCAACAGCCACACTTCATTGCCATCCCAGAAGGGGCCGATGGTGGTGATGATCTGCCGACGCTCAGCATCGGTGCGCCCCAGGAAGGGCAGCAGCGTCCCCACGCCGTAGTCGAAGCCTTCAAGGAAGAAGAACCCCGAAAACAGCACGGTGATCAAGATGAACCACAGTGTATTGAGATCCATAGCCGTTCCTCCTTTCGCCTAATAGACTTCCGCGACAGCGGCATCTGTCGTCACTTGACCATCACGCTCGCGGTCGGGGGCGTCGGCTTCCGCCACTGGGGCCACCTTAGCGAAGCGGGTCATCAAGAAGATGTCAACCGCCATCAGCGCGCCATAGAGCAGGGTAAAGGTGACCAACGAAAAGAACACCATTCCGGAATTCACCGTGGGCGACACGGCGTCGGAGGTTTTGAGCAAGCCATTGACGATCCAGGGTTGGCGACCGAGTTCGGTCATCAGCCAGCCCGACGAATTGGCGATGAAGGGAAGCGCGATGGCGGGCACCAGCAGCCACAGGAAGCGCCGCTGCGTCTCGATGCGCTTGCGCATGACGCCGACCATCGCCCAGAGCGCCAGCAAAATCATCACGACGCCCGCGCCCACCATGATGCGGAAGGTCCAGTAGATGAGCGGCACGGGGGGAATGTAGTTGCCCGGCCCATATTGCTTGACGTATTGCGCTTGCAGGTCGTTGATGCCTTCCACCTTGCCAGAGAAGCTGTTGAACGACAGGATGGTGAGCAAATCAGGCACGCGAATCGAGAAGACTTCTTTGCTGCCACTGGGGTTGCCAATGGTAAAGAGCGAGAAGGAGGCGGGGTCCGCACTGTTGTACAGTGCCTCGGCGGCGGCCATCTTCATCGGCTGGGTCGCGACCATATGCTGGCCCTGCGTGTGGCCGACCAGGGCCACCATCACGCCCGCCACCAAGGCCATGACCGTCGCCAGCTTCAGCGAGCGACGAAAGAGCGTGGTGTCGGTCGGGCTTTTGCGGACCAGATGGTACGCGCTGATCCCCATGACGAAGAAGGCCCCTGTCAGCAAGCCTGAAAAGAACACATGCGGGAACTGTACCAGCAGGTTGGGATTCGTCAGCAGCGCGAAGAAATTGGTCATCTGCGCGCGGCCATTCTTGATGACATAGCCGACAGGCTCTTGCATGAACGAGTTAGCGATGAGGATCCATAGCGCCGAGATGTTGGAACCAATGGCCACCGCCCAGATGGCCGCCAGGTGGGTGCGCTTGGGCAGCTTGCCCCATCCAAAGATCCACAGGCCCAGGAAGGTCGATTCCAGATAGAAGGCTAACAGCGCTTCGATGGCGAGCGGTGCGCCAAAGATATCACCGACGAAACGCGAATAGGTGGACCAGTTCATGCCAAATTGGAACTCCTGCACGATGCCGGTGACGACACCCATGGCGAAGTTGATGAGGAAGAGTTTGCCCCAAAACTGGGTCATCCGCTTATAGCTCTCGTCCCCCGTCCGAACATAGATGGTCTCCATGATCGCCACGAGCGGCGCAAGACCCAAGGTGAGGGGCACGAAGAAAAAGTGATAGACCGTGGTGATGGCGAATTGCCACCGTGCCAGATCCAACGCCTGCATAGTAGCCTCCTGTTGAGTTGTCCTCTCAAGAGAATGCACTTGCCATATCACAAACGCATCTCAACCACAGGTCAAGCACTCTCGAATTCATCACGCCGCCGCCCTTCATTCATATTTCAGCGTGCGACACGCTCGTGTTGGCCTAACTGTGCGCATATGACCTGCCGGTGAAATCCTAGTCGCCGTACGTGAGGAGATCACTCTCCCTGTTTCGGCCCCAGAACCCGACGTGCAGGTTTCCCTGACCTTGGCCTGTTTTTGTGGAGTCATGAAAGAGTCGGATGATATACTCCTCACCAAGAGAGCGGTCAATCATGCGACAACCAACACGAACGTTCACCTTGGAATTCAAGCAAGAGGCGGTGCAGCTCCTCGAAACGAGTGGCAAAAGTGGGACCATGCTCGCCAAAGAACTCGGGATCTCGGAAAGCGTCTTGTATCGGTGGCGCAAAGAATTGCGTACCCAAGGGGCAGTGGCCTTTCCGGGTAAAGGGCACCCAACCGAGTTGGAAGAGGAAGTGCGTCGCTTGCGCCGGGAAAATGCGACCCTCCAGCAAGAGCGCGACATCCTTAAAAAGGCGGCATCCATTTTTTTTGCAACGCCCACGGTGAGCTACGACTTCATAGCTCAGCACCAAGAGGAGTTTCCGGTGAAGGTCATGTGCCGTGTTCTTGATGTGGCAGAGAATGGCTATTACGCCTGGCGGCAGCGGCAGCCAAGCGCACGCCAGTACGCCGATGAGCAGCTCTGCCAGCACATTCACCAGGTTTTCTGAGAAGGTCGTGGGGTATAGGGAAGTCCACGGGTGCATGCCGCGCTGCAACAGCAGGGCATCCGGTGTGGGCGCGAGCGGGTGGTGCGCCTGATGCGCTACGTCGGACTCGGCGTTCGCCGAAAGCCGCGCCGTGTCTGCACCACCGACAGCCAGCATACCCAGCCAGTTGCGCCCAATGTGCTGAACCACAACTTTGCGGCACAGCAGCCCGACGCAAAATGGGTCGCCGATATCACTGGCATTTGGAGGCGAGCCCGGATGGCTGTATCTGGCGGGCATCGTGGATCGCTACTCCCGCTTGCTGGTCGGTTGGGCGATGAGTCCGCAGCGGGATGAGGCGCTGGTCGAATCGGCCTTGCGTCTGGCGCTCAGTCGTCGGCAGATAACCGCTGGCCGCCTTCATCACAGCGACCGGGGCAGCCAGTATATCAGTGGCCCTTCTCGCGCTGCTGATGGAGCACGGCATTACGCTCAGCATGAGCCGGAACGGCAATTGTTGGGACAATGCCATCATGAAATCGGTGTGGGGTACCCTCAAGACGGAGTGTGCAGCCCACCACGTCTTTGCGACCTATCAGCAGGCCAGGACGATCCTCTTTGAGTACATCGAGGTCTTTTACAACCGCCAACGTCTGCATGATGTACCTTGCGGATATCGCGCGGCGCGTGGGCGTCTGTACGAAAACGGTGCGCCGGTATCTCGACCAAGCCACCCCGCCGCAACGCAAGCGACACCGACGGCAGACGGGCGTCGTCGAACCCTACAAACCCTACCTGATTCAGCGATGGAATGAAGGGTGTCGCGACTCTCGGCAGTTATGGCGGGAAATCGCTGAGCGCGGCTACAGGCATGGGCGCGCCAATGTCGAGCGTTTCGCGGCTCAACTGCGTCAGCGGTAGGGAACACCACACAGCTTTCGCACCGTACCTGCGGTAGCCGTATCTCCCAAACCAGATGCTCTCCATGAATGCAACAAGGCAATCCGCGTGAAACCGCGGTGACTTAGCCGAGTTCTTGGGCCAGCCCGATGAGGAGTCCTTCCGGTCCGCGGATGTAGCAGAGCCGATACGCATTTTGGTACTGGACCACTTCACTGCTGACCAACTCTGCGCCGTGCTGGCGGAGCCGGGCAAGCGTATCGTCGATGTCGTCCACGGCAAACATGACGCGGAGGTAGCCCAGCGCGTTCACGGGGGCATTCCGGTGGTCTGCGACCACCGGAGGCGTAAGAAAGCGCGAGAGTTCGAGCCGACTGTGACCGTCGGGCGTGCGCATCATGGCGATCTCCACGCGCTGGTCGCCCAGTCCTGTGACGCGCCCTGCCCACTCGCCTTCGACCATGGCTCGCCCTTCGAGTTCGAGGCCGAGCTCCGCGAAAAAAGCGATCGCCGCATCGAGGGATTCCACGACGATGCCGATGTTGTCCATTCGTTTCAGTGCCATGGGTCCATTCTAAAAGGTGTCGTCCGTTCTGTCAAAGAACGCAGACCAAGACGCTCGTCGCTGGTCCTGCGTCACCCTCTTGCCAGCGTTTTCTGGTGAAATACCGGCGATGAACTGAGACGATGTTTCGATGCATCCCTGGCGATATCACCCTTGCGACCAGTTCTCCCTTTTGAAACCTCGCCCATGCTCTGGGATATTGGTTGGACCTATTTGCCGAAAATTGGCTCCCAGCGAAACCAAGAGAGCGATCAGCGAGAGTGAGCAAGACTCCACATCATGTGGCGAGGTTTCGAACGGTACTCCTCTTGCTTCGTTGCGCGCATTTCATCCAGATGTTTGCACATTCCACGAAATCAGGTCAACCTCATCGCGACAAAAGCCGGCGGTTGCTGTGAATGATCCGCGCTGGTCATGCATGGTACGATATCAAGCGATGCCCAAAGTTACCCAAAGTAGAAAAGGACCCACCCACATGGCGAAGCTGCCCACCGTTCGGGATGGCATCCTGGTTCTTCCTGGTGGCAATATATATGTGCACGTCGGCTCACCAGAGTGGGTGACGTGGTTGCAAGACGCCCATTCCTTCACCTTCATTGGCGCAGATGGTACCCTGACAGCGCGACGCGAGGAGCGGTCAGGGAGCTATTTTTGGTATGCCTATCGGCGCCAGAACGGCATCCTGCGCAAACACTATCTGGGGCGCTGGCAGGATCTTTCACAATCGCGCCTTGAGCAGGTCGCGGGCGCGCTAACCGACCACCCCACCCCAAAACGAGAGGCTGCCGTGCAGTGGGCATCCGCGTTGATCGCCACGAAGATCAGCATGCCCCAGCCCGGCTCAGCGTTGATTTCGCGCCCCGCGCTCATCGTCCGTTGCATGCATGCGATCGAGAAGCCCTGCCTATTCGTCACGGCACCAGCGGGTTTCGGTAAGACGACGCTGCTCATCGAGATGTGCGCGCAGATCAAACAGCGCGGCTGGCGCGTCGCGTGGCTGGCGCTGGAAGAGACAGAGCGTGATCCCGCACGCTTTTGGACGTACATACTGGCGACCCTCGAAGGCGCTCAGCCCGGCATCAGCAAGCTGGCCCGCCAGATGCCCCAAATTCCGCGCCCGCAGCACGTCGAGGGACTCTTGACGGCCCTGATCAATGGGCTGGCGCTGATGACCGTGCCACTGGTGCTTGTGCTGGATGATTACCATCTCGCCAGCATGCCCGCGATTGATCAAGGGTTGACGTTTCTACTTGACCATGCCCCTGCGACACTGCACATCATCGTTGCCGCCCGCGCCGAGCCGGGGTTGCCGCTGTCCCGCCTGCGCGCCCAAGGTCGCATCGCCGAGATTCGCACTATCGACCTACGCTTCTCGGCAGATGAGGCGACGCGCTTTTTGAGCGAGACGATGCGGCTGTCTCTGCCGCCCGCCCATCTGGCCACACTCGTCAAGCGCACCGAAGGCTGGGTGGCGGGCTTGCAACTGGCCGCACTCTCGCTTCGCGAACAAGCAGGTGGATTCGACCTGCCCACTGAAGCGCCACGCTACATCGCGGAGTATCTCGTCGGAGAGGTGTTGGACCGCCAAAACGCTGAGGTGCGGGCATTCTTGCTCCAAACGTCCATGCTAGATCGCCTGTCGGGTCCCCTCTGCTCCGCAGTTACCCAAAATCCCGATGGGGCAGCGATGCTGGCGCGACTCATGCAAGCACAGCTTTTCATCACGCCGCTCGATGCGGGCATGATGTGGTTTCGTTACCACCACCTCTTCGCGGCGGTGCTGCGCGAGCGGTTCCAGCGCGAGGATGCCACCGCGTATAGGGCGTGCCACCAGCGCGCGGCCCAGTGGTTCCATCAGGCGACCATGTTGAGCGAGGCGATCCACCACTTCATCGCGGCACAGGCATATGATGACGCGGCCCAGCTCATCGCTGAGGAGGGCGACCGGCTCATCTTGCGGGGCGAAACGCTGGGGCTGGTCGCCTGGGTGCGGGCGCTGCCACGTGAGGTCGTCTTGCGCCATCCTCATATCGGGGTACTCTTCGTGGCGGGCTTGATCTTTCAGAGCGAACGGGCCGATGCGGAAGCCTGGCTGAGCGATCTGGCGCGCAGCACGAGCGCGGACGGGACCCTCACCCCGCGTCTGCAAGGCGAGATCACGGTTGCCCGCGCTTTTTTGCTGCTGATCGCCGGGCGGCTCGTGGAAGCGGCAGACATGGCGGAGGTTGGCGTTCAGCAAATCCCCCCCGATGATCGGCTAATGCGCGCATTGGGCATCTGGCTCGTCAACATCACCGGCGTGATCGGCTATGCTGACATCACCGAGGTCGGGCGCAAAATCGCCGAGATCGGCGACGAGAGCCTGCGGATCGGCAACATCATGGTCGCGTATATGGCGCTGATCACATTGGCAGGCCTTGAGGTCTATCAAGGGCGTTTACATCGTGCCGTGCAAACATGCCAGGAAACGCTGCGCATCGTCCCCACCGTGGGGGGCGAAGAGTCCCCGATGGTGGCGATGACCTATTGCTTGCTGGGCGACATCCGGCGCGAATGGAACGACCTGGATGGCGCGGAAGCCGCCATCCAGCACGCGCTGGAGATCGGGAGCTACCCCAGCAATGCCGAGTTCCTCAATGATGGCCTCATCACGCTCGCGCTGATCCTGGCGGAGCGCGGCCAGGGTGATGAAGCGCTGGCGGCCTTCGAGGAGCATCGCTATGTGATTCGCACCCAGCAGCTAGCCCAGTTGGACATTCCCCAGATGGAAATCATCCGCCTCCGTGTTTTGCTGATGCACGGGCATATCACCGAAGCCATCCATTGGGCGGAGGAATGCCGCGCCAGTCGCGTGGGACGCGCGCCGCAGTTCGATATGCCGATGCTGCGCTGGGAAGAAGACCTCGCCCTCAGCCGGGTGGCGCTGGCACGCGGCGACGGCGCGGCGGAGATCGCACCATTGGAAGATCTGTGCGCGCAGGCACGCGCGGCCAACAGAATACGCGATGTGCTAGAAGCCAGGATTCTGCTGGCGCGCGCTCATGACATGGCGGGGAACCAAGACGCGGCCATGCGGAATCTGGCGCTGGCGCTGGACCTCGCCGCCCCCGAAGGCTTTATGCGCCTCTTTCTGGATGAAGGCCCCCACGTCGCTGTGTTGCTGGCCAGTTATGTCGCCACGCAGCCCCCCTCGGCGGCGCGAACCCACGCGCTGAAACTGATCGTTGCCTTTGGGGGGACCATCGAAGCCCCTCCTGGGGCCCAGCAAGCATTACTCTCGGGGCGCGAGGTGGACGTACTGCGGCAATTGGCGCTCGGTCGCTCGAATAAAGCCATCGCGGCGGAACTGGTCCTCACGGTGAGCACGGTGAAGTGGCATATCGCCCGCATCTATCGCAAACTTGGGGTCGCCAGTCGGGTGCAGGCCATCACCCGCGCGCGTGAACAGCAACTTATTGGCTAAAGCGCACCCATCCTCCAAAACCGTCCTCGCAACCATCCCTCTGGCTGGTGAAGTTGCCTGCCCGGCGAGATATCGTACCGAGTAGGAAAACTTTTTCCGAACCGCTGTGCGCGCTCAACCAGCCGCACGCGTCGTCTCGCTGGAGGATTATTCGTATGCAGAAGACCAATCGCTATCTCATCGCGTTGGTGGCCGCACTGGGTTTGATTCCCATCGTGCTAGATTCCACCATCGTCACCGTTGCCCTCACGCCCATTCGCACCGCGTTGCAGGCGGATGTCAATACCGCGCAATGGATCGTCACGGGCTACATCCTGGCCAATGCGGCCACGGTGGCCATCGGGGGCTATCTCGCCAGCCGCTTTGGCCGCAAACGCATGTTCATTTTGGGCATCGCGCTCTTCACGCTGGGGTCGGCCCTCTGCGGTTTTGCACCCGACATCGGCTGGTTGATCGCCTTCCGTGTGTTTCAGGGCATCGGTGGTGGCCTCTTGCTGCCGATTGGCCCCGCGTTGGCTTTCGATGCCTTTCCCAAAGAGGAGCGCGCCAGGGCCAGCGGCCTGATCGGCGTGCCGATTTTGCTAGCGCCCGTTTTTGGTCCCATCTTGGGGGGCTATCTCAATGATGCCTTAGGTTGGCACAGTATCTTCTTCATCAATTTGCCCGTCGGCGTCCTCGCCATTGCTGCCGCGCTCGCTGTGTTGCCGCGTGATGACGCGGAGGCCGCCACCACCGCGCGGTTCGATTACATTGGGGTCGTCCTCTCGACGCTGGGCATCGCCGCAATCCTCTACGGCATCACGCTGGTGACGCACACGAACCCCGCCACCGCGACGGCGGCGAACCCCAGTGGCGACCTCTATGGGTGGGGCTATTGGCCCGTTTGGGCGCTCTTTGGGGGCGGGGCGGTCGTGCTGGGCATCTTCGCGCTCTATGAACTGCGCTTCAGCCACGATCCCGCGCTGGATCTGCGGCAACTCAAGCGCCGCGATTTCCTGGTGAGCAATCTGGTGAGTTGGACGGCGGTGCTCGTCACCTATGGCCTGCTCGTGCTGATGCCGCTCTATTTCGAAGCCGTGCGGTCGCCGCGCCTCTCCGCGCAGGATACGGGCTTGGCGATGGTGCCGCTGGGGCTGGGGACGCTGGCCGGGACGATCTTTGCCGCCGCGCTCTATCGGGCCATCGGGCCTCGGCTGGTCACGCTCGTCGGGGTAGCCATCTCCAGCGTGAGTGCCTGGCTGCTGGCCCATACCATCCAGCCGACGGCCAACGCGGGGCAACTGTTGGCAGCAGTGCAGAGCCAGGCGGCCATTCCCGACGTGGCTGGTCCCGAGGCGCTGCGCTGGTTGCTCTTCCTGGTGGGTTTCGGTTTCGTGACCATCGGCATCGCCGTGCAAACGCTCGCGCTCGAAGCCCTGACGGGCGAGGCGCTCGCCAAGGCATCGTCCCTAGTCATCTCGACGAAACTCATCTTTTCGTCGGTGGGCGTGGCGATCATCACCTCGATTTTCGAGGCGCAAGCGCGTTCGCGTGGGACCACACTAGTTACGCAGGTGATTACTCTGGTGGGAGGCCCAACCGGTGGCACAGGGTCCGTTGGGGCATTGCAGGCACAACTCGCCACCCAGGCGGGCGCATATGCCATCCAGAACATCTTTTGGCTGATCTTCTTTGGCTCCTTTGTGCTGCTGGCGCTGGCGCTCTTCTTGCCCGGACGCAACCGGGATGCCGCCCCCGCCGTGCAACCTGAGGCGTCCAGTGGGCAGGGTTCGGTCGCCATCGGCGCGTAATCCCAGAATGATGGGACCTGGACCGACAACGCGCCAGATCAGCGAAAACAGGTGATTTGGTATCTGGTCACAATGGGTGGTGTTAGCGTGGAGGTAGCCCTTGATTTCCGAATGGTATTCGGTTATACTCAGATAGGCGAATGCCATTCGTTTATTGGGGGTAGGAAGATATGCCGCGACCACCTGATCCTGAGCGCCGCACGGCGATAGTGCGTGCCGCCCGTGCCCACTTCGCTGCGCATCGCTACGCGCATACCTCCATGGCTGAAATCGCATTGACCGCCAACATGGGCGTTGGGTCACTTTATGTGTATTTTCCAACGAAGGAAGCTCTTGCCCTGACGATCGTGGATGCTTACTTCGCGGAGTTGTATGACGCAATCGTTCCCCCCCTGCGTGATCTGCATGGGGCCGCTGCCGTCACGCAAGCGATAGCGGATTCATTGCGCTGTGCCACCCACAATCAAGATGTGATTGAGCTGTGTCGTTTAGTGCAACCACACCATCGCATTCCGGAGTGCGAGCGTTTGCAAGCAGCGATTGATGCCGCAGTCACCGCGCAGATCGAGCATGGCTATTTTTACCCCGCCGATCCGCAATTCGTTTCCCAGTGGGTTAATAGCCAGATCCAGTGGGTCATCACAGCATGTTTCTTTGAGAAAAGGGGCGTACTCGCGCAGATGCAAGAGCAAGTGACGAACGTGATCGTCAGAGCGCTCTGCACTGGCGTGGATGAAGCAAGCAGCACATAAGCGGGCGGCAATCGTTCACCCCACATGCATTGCAATCACATGGTGTCGTAAGCAGCCTCCCCCATGGAGGATGCCAGCACCACCTGCGCGCCGCCGCATGGCTAGCACATCACATGGTTATGGCGCAGTTGCTGTGGGCAACTTCCAAAATCTGGAGAAGGATCGTGACTCGACATCTTGAGTCATGCACGTAAAGAGGAGTTTGCAGATGTCTCAGGTTAGCCTCAAATCATCCCTTACCCTACGGGAACGGGTGGCGCGGCAATTTGGTATGCAGCTTGGCAATCCACGCGGCATCTTGGGCGCGTTCGTCGGGCGCACCGTTTTCGCGCATGGCAATGCCGCACTCAACCAGTGGGTGGTTGAGCAATTGCCGATCGCGCCAGCCGCGCAGGTGCTCGAAGTAGGGTGTGGACCAGGGGTAACATTGCATTCCATCCGACAGCACGCACCGCAGGGGCACGTCGTGGGGCTGGATCGTTCGCCCGTCATGGTGCGACAAGCCCGCCAGCGCAACGCCGAGGCCATTCGCGCCGGTGCTATGGAAGTGCGCGAAGGCAACATTGCTGCTTTGCCATTCGCCGAGGCGCAATTCGATCTGGTGGTGGCCATTCACGTCATGTATTTTTGGGAAGATGCCGTGGCAACGCTGCAAGAACTGCGTCGCGTTATACAGCCTGGGGGGAGTATCGCCCTTGGTTTTGCTTTGCGGCAGAATGCGCCGCTGATGTCGCAGCGCGCCTTCGCCCAAGCGGGTGCCCAATTCCCCGAGACAACGGATGCTGTGGTGGCACTATTGACCCAGGCTGGGTTTCTCAACGCGCGGGTCATTTGCCAAGAAACCCCGGAGGGGATAGCAGGGTGCTGCGCCATTGGTCAACGGTAGCCGTGGTTGGCTGAAGGGTGCCGTAGTGCGCCATCAGCGCCTTTAGAAGGAGTGCGAGCATGCATATTACCTCGATAGGCGAGCATACGTATCAATTGACCCGTTCAGCGATCCTCTTTCCGGTGAATTGCTATTTGGTGCGTGAAACCGAGGGTTTCACCCTGGTTTATGCATCCATACGCGGTTCTGCTGGCGACATCCTGGCGGCAGCCGCGAAGTTGGGGGCACCGATCAAGCGGATCGTCCTCACCCATGGCCATGGCGACCATTGTGGTTCACTCGATGCCGAAACTTGGTCATAGCATGGCGAATGGGGGTGCGCAGTAATGTTGGCCGATCTCGCCTCCCTTGCTGAATACCGCATCCTTGATTAGACCGCATGCCATAACGCTGGCTCCCAGAGGACATCTTAGCCCGTAGGCTTTTG
>JBBQSR010000044.1:0-12882 GCA_038234855.1 Ktedonobacterales bacterium
CGGATCGATCATCGGGCTGCCCTTCGCCATGGAGGGGTTCGCCTTCTTCATCGAGGGTATCTTCGTCGGGCTGTATGTCTATGGGTGGGATCGCCTGTCGCCGCGCGTCCACTGGCTGTGCTCGTTTCCCCTGTGGATCAGCGGGGCGTTCTCGGCCTTCTTCATCACCACCGCGAACTCGTGGATGAACACCCCCGCTGGCTTCACATATCAGAATGGCAAGGTATCGGGCGTGGACCCCATCGCGGCGATGTTCAACCCCAGCACGCCCTACGAGACGGTGCATATGATCCTGGCGAGCTATGTCGCCACGGGCTTCGCCGTCGCCGCCATCTATGCCGTCGCCCTGCTGCGTGGCGACCGCTCGGACTATAACCGCAAAGGACTGGCGCTGGGGACGGCGCTGGGCGGCATCGCCATCCCGCTGCAAGTCTTCAGCGGCGACCTGAATGCCCGCTTCCTGGAAGGTGCTCAGCCCGCCAAATACGCCGCGATGGAGGGGCTGATGCGCAGCGGCAACGGGCTGCCGCTGTACCTAGGGGGCGTTCCCAATAAGGCGGGCACGGCACTCAACTTCGCCATCGCCTTTCCGCATGGTGAAAGTTTGCTGTCACACTTCAACACGACAGCCCATTCGCGCGGACTCGACACGTTCCCCCGCGACCAATGGCCCAGCGTCACGGCGGTGCATCTGAGCTTCGACTTCATGGTGGGAGCGGGGTTCTTCATTTTGCTGGTCGCGGGGATCTTCGGCGTCCTCTACCTGCGCGGCCAACGGTCCGTGCCGACGCAACGCTGGCTGCTGTGGGGGCTGGCGGCGGCGGGTCCGCTGGCGGTGCTCTCGGTCGAGGCGGGCTGGTTCGTCACCGAGGAAGGCCGCCAGCCATGGATCATCAACGGTGTCGAGCGCGTCAGCCAGGCCGCGACGCCCTCGCAGTGGATGAACGTCAGCTTCTTGATCTTTTCGGCGATCTACGTGGTGCTGGGGGTAACGCTGGTGCTGCTGCTCCGTCGCGTCGCCCGCACCCCCGAACCCGCGCGCAGTTGGATGGAGTATATGCCCCACGGCATGGGTGACGCCACCTCGACCGCCGCGACGGAGGGGACGCGATGATTTCGCCGCTGATCATCATGATCGTGCTGTGGCTCTCGCTCATCACCTATGCCGTGCTGGGCGGCGCGGATTTCGGCGGCGGCGTGTGGGCGCTGCTGGCGCGTGGCCCCGACGCTCAACGGCAGCAGCGATTGGTCGAGCACGCCATCGGTCCCGTATGGGAGGCCAACAACGTCTGGCTGATCTATCTGGTCGTGGGCCTCTACATCGCGTTCCCCCCGGCGGCGTATACCATCGCCGTCGCGCTCTTCATCCCCTTCACGCTAATCTTGCTAGGGATCGTGCTGCGCGGGGCGGCCTTCGCCTTCGCGACGCACATCGCGCGGGCGGTGCAGGTGCGCGCAGCGTGGACAATGGCCTTCAGCGCGGCCAGCATCGTCACGCCCTTCTTGCTGGGCTGCGTGGCGGCGGCCATCGCCAGCGGCAAGATCCGCTACATCAATGGCGAGGTCCAGGCGGATCGCTGGGGGCCGTGGCTGACGCCCTTCGCGCTGAGCGTGGGGGCGGTGGCACTGGCGATGTGCGCGACGCTGGCGGCGGTCTTCTTGACGGTCGAGGCGCAGTACGACCATGACCTGCCCATGATGCGCGCCTTCCGGCGACGCGCGCTCATCGCGGGGGCGGTGACGGCGGCGCTGGGGCTGCTGAGCATCATCCTGGCGCAGTCCGGCGCGCCCAAGATTGCGGGGGGGCTGTTTCACCAGGCACTGCCGGTGGTCATCTTGACAATGCTGGCGGGGGCAGGCTGTGCCTGGGCGCTCTACACGCGACGCTTCACGCTGGCCCGCGCGCTGGTGGTGGGGATGACCGCTGGCCTGCTGGGCGCGTGGGGGTTGGCACAGGCCCCCGATGTGGTGCCCCCCGACCTGACACTAACCAACGCCGCCAGCCCGCCGCTGACCTTGACGGAATTCTTTTGGTCAGCGGTGGTCGGCATGTCGCTGCTTATCCCCTCACTCTGGTTCCTTTTCCGCGTCTTCAAGGGCCGCAACCCGCTCTTCGAGGAACGTGGGCGCGAACTGGAAGAGGGATGACGAAGAGCGAGGGCGAGGGCTGGCGATGAAATTCACGCCCGCCATTCCCCATCACAGCGGCGTCACCGTGAAATCACTAAAGACAACCGTAGTCGGAAAGCTGACCGAGTTCGCAATGGATAGGGAAACCGAACCGGTCGAAAGGTAATCACTATCGGTGGTGGTACCAACCGACCTACCATCGATGAAGATCGTGTGTTGCGAGCCGACATCGGTGCTGCTGAGCGTGCAGGTACCGCACGGTGTGCCATAGCCCGTCAACAGATCGATCGAACGCCCACCGTCGCCAGCATACCATTCGATCGACCACCTGCCATCTGCACAGACGAAATAGCCATAGCTGCGATGACCTTGGCTGCGGGTGAGGAATCCAGCGCAACCGCCGTGTGACGCGCTGAGGTCGAGCGTCACACTGAGCCGATAATCTTGTGAGTATAGCCCATTGTGATAAAAGAACGTCTCCTCGGTCAGCAGAGGGGCGGCATCGAGCCGCGTCATCGCCAACCCCGCCGCGCGACAGTGCAAGGTCGAGTTAGTGCCGACGTCGTTCGTGGTCGGTTCCCACCACGCCTTGTCGCGGGTCGCGCAGGGGCCAGGGTTGGCGGCGCTATATGGTTGTGCCAGCAGTCGCTTCTGGGCGCTTTGAGCGGCGGCGTAGGTCGCATCGAGCGCCGAGTCGCCATCCCATTGCGGCGCGTAGTGAAACTGCGAAAAGAAAGCCGTGGGCGTCTCTGGTCCCTTACTGCTGCCATCCAACACCAATGAGACCTGACTCGTGGCCAAGTAGGTAGGGTCCAACACGGTTTCGAGCAGCGCATCATCCAGGTACAGGCGCATCGTCGCCCCCGCCACATCGATGCGCAGAGTAAACGCCGTCAGGGGCAGCTTGGCATGCGCGACGTAGCCCTGCCTTAGTGTGGTCGCGTACGCGCCATCTTGCCCAAGCTGATAAAGTTCCCAATAGCCATCGGGGCAGACGAGGTAGACCTGACCGCCCAGCCCGTTGTATAGCTGATGCACCGAGAGGCCCACGCACGTCGAGCCGTTCGCATCAGCGATGCTGACCCGCACCCCGACCTGATAGGTCTTGGGGAAGAAGCTCGCGCGCTGCTCATCATAATAGTAATAGCCGAAGCGCATCTCATCGAGATAGCGATGGTCGGTCTGGGCCATCAACAAGCCATTGTTCGTGCAGGTGTTGATGTTCGGGTCAAAGCCTTCCCAGAGCGCGCCGCCTTTGTCGCAGCCGTTCCCCGGCACCATGGCGTCATACGTTTGCAGCGCCAGGGCATGCTGTTGTTGGGCAAATTTCGCATCGGTGGCGGCATAGTTGGGGTACGAATGGCGGTTAATGATGCCGAAAAAAGCGAGCGGCAGATAGATCAACAAGAGCGCCAACCGAATGATGAGGATCGCCCAGCGCCATTTCTTCGTGCTCGCGAGCCGCCGCTCTTGCTTGATCTCTTTTTCGGTCTTCGCGGGGGGCAGCGAGACGGGTGGGACGAAGATGGCCGCCATCCGTCCCGCGATCTCGGCCTGCCTGGCGTGCGGGTCACTGACGACCGCCAACACCTGCGCGACCACCGGACCGATGAAGCCGCCATAAGTGATGGGGGTGGAGGTCCAGTTGCCCGGCGGCAGCGGCTGCCCCGCGTCTACGATGGGGATGAGGGCGGTGAACTGCTGGCGCAACGCGGCACTGGTGGCGAGGTCATCCGTGCCGCCGCCCGCCAGGACGATGATGCATGCCCGCGCCCGCGCAGCTTCGTCGCGCACCACCTGTGGCTCTGACGCGACGACGACCGACTCGCCCCGCTGCCGCAGGGCCAGCGCGACGCGCTCCGCCACGGCGTTGCCTGGACCCGCCACTAACAAGATCGTCTGCCCGGTTTGCGCGTCGCTCACGGCCATCTCCCCATTCCCCTGCTGTTCAGCCACAGCTTAGCAGGGGAGCGCGGGGGCGTCAAGCGGAGGGACCACCGCTCACATATGGCTGGCGGTCACGGTGGCGACCTGGGCATCGAGCGCGCCGTCATCCACCATGTCCTCGAAGTTGCGGGTGTAGAGGCGGGCATAGAGGCCATTTTGGGCGAGGAGTTCCGTGTGGGTGCCGCGCTCCTCGATGGCCCCGTGGTTCAGCACCAAGATGGCGTCGGCGCGCTCCACCGTCGTCAGGCGGTGGGCGACCACGATGGTCGTGCGACCCACCATCAGCCGATTCAGCGCGTCTTGCACCAGCGCCTCGGACTCGTTGTCGAGCGAGGCGGTCGCTTCATCCAGCAGCAAGATGCGCGGGTTGCGCAAGATGGCGCGGGCGATGGCGATGCGCTGGCGCTGCCCAGCGGAAAGCTGCACGCCGCGCTCGCCCACCAGCGCGTTCATGCCGTCATCCAGCGCGTCGATGAAGCTGAGCGCGTTCGCCAGGCGGGCGGCGGCACGGATCTCGTCCTCCGTCGCATCCAGACGACCATAGCGGATGTTGTCGGCGATGGTGCCGCCAAAGAGGGTCGGCTCCTGGGGGACGAGCGCCATTTGCGCCCGCAGCGTCGCCGCCTGGACCCCCCGGATGTCGATGCCATCGACACGGATCGCCCCGCTGTCGATCTCATAGAGCCGCAGCAGCAGACTGAGCGTCGTCGTTTTGCCCGCGCCGCTCGGCCCCACCAACGCCACCACCTGCCCCGGCTGAATGCTGAAGTCCAGGTCGCGCAGCACGGTTTGACGCGTCGCGGGCGCGGCGGGCGCATCGCTGGTCGCCTTACCCTCGGGGTCCGACGCGCGCTCATAGGAAAAGGTCACGTGCTCAAAGGCGACCGCGCCCGCCACGGGGGGCAGCGCGGGCAGGTGCGCGTCATCCGCGACGGAGACGGGTTCGTCCAGCAGGGCAAAGACGCGTTCGCCCGCCGCCCGCGCCGCCTGAATCTGCGAATACAGCCCCACGAAGGAGACCAACGGCCCCACGATCAACGAGAGATAGATGATGAAGGCCAGCAAACTGCCAACAGAGAGCCGTCCCGCCAGCACCTCATGCCCACCGTACCACAGCACGATGGCGAGCGCCGAGAAACCGACGAAGCCGATCAGCGGCCCCAGCGCGGCTTGTGCCCGCGCGCGACGGAGCGCCTGACGCAGCGATTCGGCCATCCGCGTCCCGAAGCGGCGCGCCTCGTAGGGTTCGCGGGCAAAGGCCTTGACCACGCGGGGCGACGAGAGGGCTTCTTCCAGTACCACGCCCGCCTCGCCCAGCCCCTCTTGCACGCCGCGCGTCGCCAGGCGGATCTGCCGCCCCAGCACGCCCGCGATGATGCCCGCTGGCGGCGCGACAGCCAGCACCACCAGCGTCAGCCGCCAGTCCAGCTTAAAGAGGATCGCCGCGCTGCCCGCCAACGTCACCACCTGCGAGAGGATCGGCAACACGTTCCCCGTGAGCGAGGTTTGCAGCACCGTTACGTCATTGGTGACGCGGCTAGTCAGTTCCCCAGTGCGGCGCTGGTCAAAGAAGCTGAGCGGCAACGCTTGCAGATGGCTGAAAAGATTATTGCGCAGGTCGACCGATAGCCGCTCGCCGACCGAAGTGACCAGATAGTTTTCCCACGCGCTCAACGCCGCCTGGACGATGAAGACGCCGATCAGCGCGATGGCGACGATGTTGAGCAAATGGTCATCGTGCACGGTGCGCAGAGAATCGACAAACTGCTGGACAACCAACGGGAAGAGCAGCCCGATCCCCCCCGTCAGCAGCAACAGGACGCTGGCGATGCTCAGCCGCCCGACGTAGGGGCGCAGCAGCGCCAGCAGCCGCACGAATGACACGTTCCCGCGCCGCCGCTGGCCGCGTGGGCGTCGTTTGCGCTTTGGCTCAGTTATCGGTGGCTCAGTCGTACTTGGTTGCACGCTCATAGTGAAGTGGTTCTCCCTTGGGTGGTCACGCTCATGCTTTCACAATGTAGCAGCGCGGTTGACCGCAATGCAAGGGATCGCGCATATTTCGATATATCTTGGTCTGGCGGGTGGGCCACCCCTATTTGTCGCGTGGTTATACTGATGAAGAGCGATGTACAAGATCGCCCTTGGCCGGATGCGCCAACAGCAACAGGGAAGGGCCGGGATGCCACCATATGCCAGAACGCGATGCACACCAGACGCCGCCGTTTCGCCTCGTGCGGTCCCGCGCGGACGATGACGCCGACCGCTACATGACCGAGAACCCCACGGTGCGCCTGGGGCCACGCGACGAGCCGGACCCCTGGGCGGCGGCGGGTGGCCCCGACGTGATCGAGCTGCCCGGCGAGGGACAGTCGCTGTGGATGGCGACGGAGGACCTGTGGGCGGTCAGCTCAGCGCACGGGGCCTGGCAGATGCGCCAGGGCGACCATCAGAGCGATTTCCTCGTGATCGAGCCGTCGCTGGGGGCGCTGACGGGGGGCGCGGCATCCGCCCCCCCGGTGCCATCACGTCCAGTGCCATCGCGTCCGGTGGTGTCGACCTCCATCCCCTCGGCCCCCATCGCCGTCGTGCCGCCAGGCAATAGCTGGGGCGCGCGCGGGGCCATCTTGCCCTACGACGACACCCTGCGCCAGATCAGCGTCGAGATCCAGGCGGCCATCGAGGCGCATCTGCTGGGCAGCGGCGAAACCCTGCCTCCCGTCCGCTCCCCCGAGACGACCGAGATGGTGCGCCGTCTGACCCTGAACTATCTGCGCAACGACCGCGTCACGGCGGATGCCATCGGCAACCCCACCGACGCGGAACGGCTGCTGAGCGCCGTCGCGGATGAGGTGCTGGGCTATGGCCCGCTCGATCCGCTGCTGCGCGACGAGAGCGTCAGCGAGATCATGGTGACGGGCGCGCACATGACCTATGTCGAGCAAGGGGGCCGCTTGCACGAGGTTCCCGTGCATTTCGTGGATGATGCCCACCTGCTGCGCGTCATCCGCAAGCTGCTGGGGCCGCTGGGCATGAGCGTCACGCCTGAGCACCCCATCGCCACGGGGCGGCTGGCCGACGGATCGTTCATCAATGTCGTCATTCCGCCATCGTCCATCTCGGGGCCGTCGCTCACCATTCGCCGCTTCGCCCGTCGCGCCTTTACCCTAGAGCAACTGGTGCGGCTCGACACCCTGTCGCTGCACATGGCCGACTTCCTGCGGCTGTGCATCAATGCTCGCTTGAATATCATCATCTGCGGCATCACCGGGTCGGGCAAGACGACGCTGCTGAATGCCCTGGGCAGCACCATCGACGAGCAAGAGCGCATCGTCACCGTCGAAGAGACGGCGGAGCTGCAACTGCACCAGCGCCATCTGGTGCGGCTCGAGGTCACGCCCCCCAGCGACCTCCGCCCTGGCCGCATCGCCAAGGTGGACCTGCTGCGCCATGCCATGCACATGCGCCCGACGCGCATCATCGTCGGCGAGTGCGTGGGCGACGAGGCCCTCGCCTTCATCCAGGCGATGAATGTTGGCTTCGACGGCTCCTTGGCGACGATGTACGCGAATTCGCCGCGCGACGCGCTGGCCCGCCTGGAAGCGCTGTGCCTGAGCGCGACGCCCGCCCTGTCGCCGTTGGCGGTGCGGCAGCAACTGGCGACGGGCATCGACCTCATCCTCTATTGCGCGCGGCTGCGCGACGGCACGCGGCGCATCCTCTGCGCGACGGACATCAGCGGCATGGAGGGCGATGCCATCGGCGCGCATGACCTCTTCGTCTTCCGCGAGGCGGGGCTGGATATGGCGACGGGGCGCGTGCGCGGTGAATTCGCGCCGACGGGGCAGCGCCCCAGCTTCGCCAGCCGCATCGACGAGAACGCCACCCATCAGGCGTACTTCCCCCGTGGCGCGTGATGGGGTTGTCGGGCGGCAACGTCGCCGCGCGGGAGCCTCCGAGCATCCCCCGTTCGTCCCACCAGGGTTGACAAAGCAGTCAAAATATGTATGAGTGTGAGAGAATGGGATCGTATGCCGGTCCTGCCGACGCACCGCCGCCGCAGCATCACGCAGGGTCGCTTGCTGCGGCGGCGAGCACACCACATTTGGGGATGATCATGAGCCGCAGAGACAGCGAAAAAGACCTAGAACGTCCACATTTCTATTCGCAGTACTGGATTGCCATCGCCCAGCAATACGCCCGCAGCGGCAGCCTGGAAGCGATGCCGCCCATCGAGACCAGCATCGCGGATGATGATTTCGAAGAGGCCGCGCCCGCGCGTCCCGTCGCCCGCGCCACGGTCGCACCGCCGCCGCCCGCGCCCCCCGCCGAGCCGGAGATCGACGACCTGCCGATCATCCCCGCCCGCCCGTCGCGTCCGACCAAGGCGCGCCAGCCCGAGCCACGCCCGACGCCCGCCCTCACCTCCTTCGCTGACCTCGCCGCGCTCGGCTTTGGCGAAGACATCGAGATGGAAGACCTGCCCGTCGGCGCGGATGAGGATGAAGCCTCAGTCATGTCGCGGCTCGGCTCGAACTTCGACAATGACGATGTGCAACCCGACGAAGAAGAGGCCGCCAGCCTCGAATCCCTCGCCGAAGAAGACGATTACGACGACGACGAGGAAGACGAGGACGACCTAGGCGTGCGTCGCCCGACGAAGCCGACGCGGCCCGTCAAGCCGCCGCGCCCGGTACGCCGCCCCGACCGCCCATTCTAGAAGGTAAGCGGCTATCGCTGAGGGACACCCCTAGGGGTGTCCCTCTTTTTTTTGTGAGCATTGATGGTGTAGCCGCTAGGGAATGCGCGGGATCGCGCGTGGCGAGGATGGGACCAGCAGGTGAACCCGCCGAGGCGGGCTACGTGAGCCCCGGCGCGTCTTGAGGCGCTGGCCCCGTCGCTCCCCCAGGCAGATAGCTCAGGCGGTCCACTGTGGGGCATCGCTGGCGAGATGGGGGGCGAATGATTGCTGCTGGCCAGCGGGCGCGACGGTGGCGACGCCCGCGCTGCCCCAGATGGCGAGCGCGCCACCATTTGGCGACCAGGCGAGGCCAGCGACGGTGCCGACGCCCGATGCATCCGCCGCCTGGGTAGTGACTTTGCCAGACTGCACCTGGACGATCTGCACCTTACCATCCGCGACGAAGGCGATGCGGCTCGTGCTGCTCCATGCGGGGGTGGGCGCGCCCAGTTTGTCGGTGATCTTCGTCAGACCCGTCGCGTCTAGCAGCCAGAGAGCCTGGCGACTGGTGACGAGCCACTGGGCACTGTCGGGTGAGGGGATGAAGGCGGTGACGCCGCTGAGTTGCGCCAGGGGTGTCTGCGCGCCGGTAGCGGCATCGATGGCGGTGACGGTGCCATTCGCCCCGGCGACCGCCCACTGCCCACTGCTGGGGTTCAGCGCCGCCGCCACGACATCGCCCAGGATGCCGAAAACGATGACCTTGTGGTTCGGAAAGTCCGCTACATGGGGGATGTTGCCAAAGCCAGCATTTCCGCGCGTGATACCCGCCATCCAGGTGAGGATCGGTTGATTGCCAAACGTCCATCCCAGCGCATCGATGGGGAAGCCACTGGGCACATTCGCGATGTGGGCTGGGAGGGCACCAGTGGGGGCCTGTGTGGCAAAGAACGCCACGGCATACGCGCCCGACACGCCCTTCAGCGCCACGGCGAGGAACTGCCCATCAGGTGAGATGGCCGGTTGCCCAGCGAGCGTCACGGCCTCTGTTGAGCTATCGTTTTCGCTGCCAAGCGTCGCGGCGTTGAGCGCGGCAACCCGTTGCGGCTGATGGACGATGGTATCAACCGTTGAGAGCGTCACGCCACCAGCGTTGCCTACGTCAGCCTGGGCGATGAACACCCGCTGACTGTCGGGCGACCACACCAGGGCCTGCACAGTGCCCGCGCTCAGCGTGACCTGATGGTCCAGCGTGGCATCTGCACGGACGAGGCGCAGCGTGTGGGTGCGGTTGTTGAGGTAGGCGACCCAGCGGCCATCGGGGCTGACTTGCCACAGGCCGACCTGCGCCTTCGCGTCGCAGACGAGCGGGGCAACGTCGCTATAGAGCGTGCCGCCATATCGATAGGCCAGGCGTTGGCCACCGCTGAGCGTGGGGCAGGTGGCATAGGCCGGACCAGTGGCGTGGCTGGCGAGGATCTTCGAGATGACGGCGGTGGTGCCGCCGAGCAAAACGATGAGGAGGATGACGGGCAGCCACACGCGTGCCGCCTGGGGGCCGAGGCGCGCGCGGGGGGACACCGCGACGGGTACCGAGGGCGTCTTGGTCACGGCACCCGGTTGCTGGCTGCGCACGATCTCGCGAAACTCAGGGGAAGAGAAGATGCGCGCGCGCAGTTCCGGGCCGGGGGCGACGCGCGGGGCTTGCGCCAAGATGTGGTCGAGCCGTTCATAGTCGGCGAGTATAGTGGGGCAACGGGGACAGGTGGCGAGGTGCGCGCGCACCACGTCGGCAGTGGCAGCGTCGAGCATGCCATCATGATAGGCGCTGAGCTGTTCTTGCACCTGTTCGCAGTTGACCATATCGCCATCGGCATGACGCCGCGCTCCCCGTCGGGGAGGCATCCGCTGTGCCGCCTCCTTCGCTGACCTGTGCCTTTACTTCGACGGCCCCTTGGGGGGCTGAGGTTGACCACCATCCAACCTGCGGTAGTGCTCGCGGAACGACTGACGTGCCCGCGAGAGGTACATCTTCACACCGCTCTCCGCGATGCCGAGCGTCTGCGCGATCTCACCGTAGGTGAAGCCCTGCTGGGTATAGAGCAGCAGCGCCGCACGGTACGTCGGCGGCATCAGACGCAGTGCCTGACGGACCAACTCGGTCGTCTCGATGGTTTCCTGGGGGTCCGCGCTGTCACGATCGGCGGGTTCGTGGTCCAGTTCCTGCCACGGCGTCCAGACGATCAGTTTGCGGCGGCGCAGCGCGTCATACGCCGTATTCGTCGCGATGCGATAGAGCCAGGCCGACAGCTTCAGCGAGGCATCCATCTTTGGCAACGCCTTAAACGCCTTCAAGAAGGTATCTTGCGTCAGATCATCGGCCTGTTCGCGGTTGCCCACCAGGCGATAGATAAAGTTGTAAATGGGGGTCTTGAATTCATCGTAGATCCGCTCAAAGGACCACGTATTCTCGACCTCTGCCATAGCCATGCGACCTGTGCCCCTTCGATAGACCGTGGCTGTCTCAGCCGCCATTCCATCAAACGCACCGGCACCATGTTGCCAGCCGAGCCGACACGCACGAATGCATGCCTTCCCCCGTCTAATGGAACGGAATGGAGACGCGAAGGTAACGCTCGCCCCGTTGCGCACATCACCTCGCCCCGATGCGACATGACGCGAGAATAGCATAGTTCGTCGCTGTTGCCTACCCGCTAGCCCCAATGGTTGCGCCTGCCGACGCCATGTGCTATCATCTTGTTGACAATTGCATAAACGCGCCCGCGAAGGGCGATTTTGCTCATCAAGACGGGTAGAGGGACAGGCCCTGTGAAGCCCGGCAACCAGCGAACGGCACCCCGTTCGTGATGGTGCTAACTCCTACAGTCTCCCGAGAGGGGGACTGAGAGATGAGCGTCGGTACGGCAACGTGTGCGATGCGGCTTCTCTCGTGAATGGGGGAAGCCGTTTTCCGTTGGTTGCGCCGCCGTGTCACTGACGCGAGGGTACATCTTTGCGAGCAAAGGCGCAAGCCCGCCCCTGACCATGGTACTAGCGCGGGGCTGATCAGTTACTATCCAGGGCACGCTGGTCGTGCAGGGCGAGGCGAAAGGAGTATCTTGTACAGGTGAGCATCACCGTTGTTGGCAGCATTGGCATCGATGACATCGAGACGCCGATCGGGCGTGCCGAGCACATCTTGGGCGGGTCCGCCGCGTATTTCGCGCTGGCCGCCGCGAACTATCAGCCCGTCAACCTCATCGCCGTGGTGGGGGAGGACCTGCCCGCGCACAGCCTAGACCCGCTGCGGGTGCCTGGCATCGACCTGACGGGCATCGAGCAGGGGACGGGGCCGAACTTTCGCTGGGGCGGCAAGTACCACCTGGACTTCAATACCCGCGACACGCTCTTCACCGAGCTTGGGGTGCTGGCCAGCTTCCAGCCCAAGGTGCCGCCCGCCTATCGCGACGACCCGGTCATCTTCTTGGCGAATTTGCAGCCATCCGTGCAATTGCAGGTGTTGGAGCAATCCGCCAAGAACCGCCTCGTGGCGCTGGATACGATGAACTTTTGGATCAGCAGCGCCCGCGACGACCTGACGCGCGTGTTGGGTCTGGTCGATATGGTCTTTATGGCCGAAGACGAACTGCGCCAATTCGCAGGGATCGCCAACCTGCGCGTCGCCGCCCAGCACGTGATGGCCCTCGGTCCGAAGTATCTGGTCATCAAACTGGGCAGCTACGGCGCGCTGTTGTTGGGTAAGGACGGCACCTATTTCGCCGCGCCAGCCTACCCGCTGGATGAAGTGCGTGACCCCACGGGCGCGGGCGATTCTTTCGCGGGCGGCTTCTTGGGGTCGCTGGCGGCGGCGCTGGCGAGCGGGCGCGACCTGACCACGGCGGACTATCGCCGCGCGCTGCTGCACGGCAACCTGATGGGCGCGTTCGCGTGCGAAGCCTTTGGGGTGGAACGCTTCACCACGCTCACCCCAGCGGACCTCGCCACGCGCTATAATCAACTCGTCTCGTATACCCACATCGACGGGGCCTAACGAGGCTTTGGACGCGAAGGGCGCGAAATTCCCCAAAAGAGACGAAATTACGATAAGAGGAGCACCAAACCCCATG
>JBBQSR010000045.1:0-12837 GCA_038234855.1 Ktedonobacterales bacterium
TCGGATGGGATCAGCCAGGTGGCGCGGCTGGCGGCCCCACCCCGGGCGGCCTCCGTTGCCGTGATCAAAGCCGAGTGTGAACGCTTGGTGGTGGTGCGTCAGGTCTTACCGGTGGCCTTGCAGTGGGGGCCGATGACGACGAATCGTCTGCGCCAGTGGGCGTCAGTCGTGAAGAAGCATCGCGCCCGCAATATTCGTGGCTACCCTGAGGCCAAACGCTACACGTTACTTTGCGCCTTTCTCCGCATCCAAGCCGAAGAACTGACGACGCGTATCGTGGAGATGTTCGATGTCTTGGTGGGCAAGATCTTCACCAAGAGCGACGAGGCCGTCAAAGAAGCCAAACTGGTGAAGAGCCAGACCCACCAGCAAAGTGCGCGGTTGTTTCGCAAGGTCGCCGAAGTCCTCCTCGATGCCGCAATTCCGGAAGAGCAGGTACGCGCGCAGGTGTTTCGGCGCGTCTCGCGGGACCAGGTCCAGGAGTTGGTGACCACCGCCGAAGAGTACGACAAAGGCGAAACGGCGACCCTCTTTGATGCGCTGGATCGGCGCTATGGGTACATGCGCGAGTTCGTCCCTTTGGTGTTGCGTACCTTGGAATTTGACTCGCCGCGCACCAACAATCCTCTCCTCGATGGACTGGAGACCTTCAAAGAGGCGAATGCCGCCGGACGCAAGCAGGTGCCAGCTACAGCGGCGGCGGACTTCGTCCCCAAGAAATGGGAGGCCGTCGTCGGCAAAGCGGGGGAGATCAACAAACATCATTGGGAATTCGCGTTGATTCATGAGGCGCGCACCGCATTACGGGCAGGAGACTTAACCGTGGCAGGCAGCCAGCGGTATGCCGCCTGGGATCAGGATCTCTATCAACCAGAGGAGTGGGTGCAGCGCCGGGATGCCTGGTATGAAGAACAAGACCTCCCCAGCGATGGGGCCGACTTTGTCACCGACACGCTGGGCCGACTCCATCAGCAGACCCTGCAGGTCGGCAAACGCCTCGCTCGCAATAAGAACCCCGACGCGCGCATCGACGGCGAAAAACTACGCCTGACCGCTCTCGATGAAATCGCACTGCCGCCCGCAGTGGATGACGCGCGCAGCCAACTCGTGAGCCTGTTTCCCTTCACGGGACTGCCGGAACTCTTGCTGGAGGTCCATCGCTGGACGCCGTTCACGCAGGGGCTGACCCATTTGACGGGACGTCGTCCCCCGTCCGCCGAGCGGCAAGCGTCCCTACTGCCCACCCTGCTGGCAGTGCTGGTCGCGAAAGCTACGAATCTGGGTCTGGCGACGATGGCCACCTCCTCGGGCATCCCGGTGCATGAGTTAGAATCAGTGTACGATTGGTATTTTCGCGAAGACACGCTGCGAGCGACCATCCATCATCTGATCACCTATCACCAAACCCTGCCCATCACCCCGCTCTTCGGGGATGGGAAAACCTCCTCGTCGGATGGTATCCGATTTGGGTTGTCGGCCTCCGATCTCGGGGGGCGGCATCTGCCGCGCTATTTTGGGCGGCGGTGCGGGATGACGCTGTACAATCACGTCAACAATCGGGGCGAACAGTTTTGGATCGATGTGGTGAATTGCACGATGCGTGAGGCGACGTATGTGCTCGATGGTCTGCTCTACCAGGATGCACCGGAGATCACCGAACACTACACCGACACCGGGGGCTATACCGATCTGATTTTTGGCCTGTTCTCATTGTTGGGCTTCCGTTTTGCACCACGGTTTCTGGATTTGCCAGATCAGACGCTCTACCGCGCGAAGCGCGGGGCCAATTATGGCGTGCTAGGTCCCATCCTGAAGAAAGATATCAAAGATCAGCGCATCGTTGACCATTGGGATGACCTCAATCGCATCGCCGCATCCCTCAAAGATGGGCGGCTACGGCCTTCGATCTTGATCGCTAAGTTGCAGTCCATGCAGCAGCAAAATCCGCTCTTGCAAGCCATCCAAGAGTTGGGGCGGATCGCCAAGACGGGGCACATCCTGGAGTACGTCAATGACCCCGTTTTCCGTCGGCGCGTGCTGGTGGGACTCAATCGCGGCGAACATGTCCACTCGTTAGCACGGGATATCGCCTTTGGGTGGCAGGGGCGGTTTCCGGATCACGGGTATGAAGCGCAGCTCAACCGGGCATCGGCCCTGTCAGTCGTCATCAATGCCATTGCGGTGTGGAATACGCGCTACTTCGACCAGGCGCGCACGGAACTCCAGCGGCAGGGGCAGCCGATTGCGGATGACCTATGGTCCCATATTTCGCCATTCCAATGGGCGCACATTCATCTTAATGGTTCGTATCACTTCTCGAACCTGCGACTCAAGGGGGAATTCCGCCCGCTCCGTCCGTATCAAGGCCCACGTAACCCGGAGATGCTGGCGGAGGACGGGGACCACCGCGAACGTGCTCCCGTCATGACCCTAGCGCAATTGCCGTTATTTGGTGACGATGTTTTGCCTCCCGAAGAATAGTTATATGGTACATCGTATCCTATCGTCAGGATCACACTGGGAGGCCATATGCCCTGGCACTCGTGACCCACGATGAGAGTGCCATGACGGCGACCATCCAATTCGTCGCGGTGCCCACTACCGCCGCCACGCTGAGAAAAAACACGGCAAAAGAGCTATTTTCCGCTCTTGTGGCGTGCTTGTCGTCGGTGAATGTTACTTTTGTCATCTTTCGACTGTTCACACTACACCTCGTTCGTGAGGAAGAAAAAACGATGTAACTAAAGAGGAGCTAATTTTGCATGGCTACTATCGCCAAACAACGGTGTTTTCAAATCTGCATCGGGTTGATCGGAATCACGGGTCTCTTGACGGCATGCACATCACCGGCATCGCGTAACTCGTCTCCACCAAAAACGGCAGCAGATATCGTTGCTCGTGCCAACGCTGCCGCGCTGCATGATGCTGCTTTCCGTTTTTCTCTGACGCAGTTCCGTTTTTCAGGAACAGGGGTTGTCACGACGCAGCCACATCGCGTTGCCTTCACCCTAGACCCGCTTACCGGTGCGACGGACTCACAGAAAGAGGTTATCGACGACACCCATATCTATATCAAATCTCCTGGCGCTTCACAATGGTCAACCCTCGCGAATGATCCGACAAGCGGGATTCTCGGCAATCCCGATCTTCCCCACTATGGTGAATTGCAGGATGTGTCTTTAAGTGGAAGTGAAACCATCGATGGCGTCGCCACATGGCACCTCCAGGCCAAGGTACCTGCCGCTGTAAAAACGACAACTCAGACGCAGGAGATTTGGATTCGCCAAGACACCTTCTTCCCAGAACAGGTCATCGCGCATATCGCGAGTACGGGTGGTGTTTTTGTCGGAGCATACGATGCGAAAGTCACCTTCTCGCAATGGAACACCGGGGCTACTATCGCCCTGCCAACGAATGTGGTGCCGACACCCACGCCATCGCCGACCCCGCCACCAAGCCCATTTTCTGGCCAGCCAACCTATAGTAACCCGTTGACCGCCGATGTGCACGATGGCTGGAGCACCAGACACGATCAGTATGGTTCGTGTCGATTTGCCAGTGACGGCTACCATCTCCAGACCGCCCTCGCCTATGGCGGGTTTTGCGAGAATCCCCGTCTCTATGAGGCTAATTTCGCATTGCAGGTGCAGATGACCTTTATCCAGGGCAGTCTCAGCAATGAAGGCGGGGTGAACTTTCGTGGCGTCGGGGCGGAAGGTGACGCCAGCTATCAATTTGGGGTAAATGCCGATGGTCGGTATTATCTCGCTTGGTGTGCCACCTCAGACTGCTCGCATGTCTTGGCAAGCGGGGTTGCCGCCAACTTTAACCAGGGGCTACACAAAACCAACCTCCTGGGCATCGTCGCGCAAGGATCTTCCCTGGCGATTTATCTGAACAATCGCCTCCTCCAAAAGGTGACGGATAGCCATTTCGCGCAAGGATCGATAGCGCTCACGAGCGGGCCGAACAACGACCACACCCCCAATGAGGTGGTCTACCAAGATTTCCAAGAGTGGTCACTGTAACCACATCGTGTGCGCGGTTCGTCAGACGTTCGCTACTGTGACAGCGACACATTACCAGCGTGGATGGCCCCCCAAACGTTACGAGACGATTGGTTGGGGCCGTCCATAGCCAGAAAGCGAGTGCGAGGTGTTTTCGCGATGAGCCATAAATTGCTCCCATCCTTAGCGACCATTGTGCTTCACATTTGGAAAGAGGTATTCCAGTCAGAGCACATAAAGGAAGATACCGATTTTTTTGCCTTAGGGGGCGATTCGCTCAAGGCCATGCGGATCATTGCCCATATTGGTCAAGCGACCGGAAAAAATCTATCGATGCGGATGCTCTTCGATGCGCCTACCGTACAAGAATTGGTCGTCTTGCTCGAAGAGGACCACACGATTCCGCCCTACATTCCGATTCGTCCACGTCATTTGCGCGCACATCAAGGCGTCCCGTTGGCGCATTTCGTGTCGTGCAGCATCTGGGTCTGGTTTGTCACCCAACACGCTGACGATAGGGATGAAGCGTATGATTCGTTGCCGTTACTCCCCAAACACGAAGATGAGCATCCCCGAAGGAGCTGCTTAGAAAAACGAGAAAAGTAACATGCGCCACGCTCTCACCGTGGTTGATCGGTTCAATAGCCACCCGCCTCTAGGGTGGCGGTCCATCAATTTGCTGAGTTAGGAGGAAGCGCGTTACTTTTTGCCTTCCTCAATTGTTCTCATTGGGCCATTACGTGATGTGCACGTATGGCAGTCCATGATGTTAGGAATTGGCCTGTGGGTATATTGCTTGCTCGTTCCGTTGCCTGGTGGCGGCTTGCCTTCGCTAAATCTACCGATCGCGGTTTTCTCTTTTCAAAGGAAGAGAAAACACCGGCATCCTCCCATTCAGGGCAGGGATCTTCTGCTGCGTTTGAGGCGTTCTTTTGGCAGTTTGAGCGCCAAATCATCGGTTATCTCTGTCGCATGACCGGTGACGAGCAGGCCGCTTTTGATCTGAGCCAAGAAACCTTTCTGCGCGCGTGGCAACACTTTGATGTGCTGCTCTCACCTCCGCAATCACGTTCCTGGTTATTTCGGGTAGCAACAAATTTAGCGTTGAATTACGTACAACGTCGCTCATCCCATCCCATGATCCACTTGACAGATCAAGAACTGGGGAAGAGTGATCCTGGCCACCAGATTATCGAACGAGAACTGGTGCAGCAGATCTTACAACAACTGCCCCCGAAACAGCGGAGCGCACTGCTCTTATTCGAGGTCTATGGCCACTCGTGTGACGAAATTGGTTCTCTGCTGCATATGTCACGTGCAGCGGTGAAAATGACGCTGCGGCGCGCTCGTGAACGCTTTCGTCGTGCGTATTTGCAGGAGGATGGCGAAAGATGAGCAACATCTGCACCCTCGATATCTCCGCTGATATGCTCTCAGATTGGCGCTCACACCTGTTGAACGCTGAGCAAGATGCGCGAATTTCCCAACATGTTCCTGGCTGCGCCGCTTGTCAGGTGATCATTGGTCAACATGAGCGCATCGCGCAGTCCCTTCGACAGTTGCCCACGTATCCAGCAGGATCGGCGGTTTGGGCCTCGTTACACACACGCATTGGTAGGCGGCCTCTCCCGCAACGTCATCACCTGGGCGAGTATATGAGATTCGGAGTCGTAACCACTCTTGTCCTCATATTCGCGCTCTTCTTTTCGTTCATTGCGCGGCAAAGTGCAGGAAGCACCCATCCACAGATATCAACGCCTACGCCAATACGCGGAACATCGACACCGACGCTTTCACCGACCCCACCACAAACGCCGTTCGCTGGGCAGCCAACCTATAGCAACCCATTGACCGCCGATCGGCAGGATGGCTGGAGCACCAGCAACGATCCAAACGGTTCGTGCCGATTTGCCAGTGATGGCTACCATCTCTTGAGTCCACCCTCCCATGGCGGGTTTTGCGCCAACCTCCGTCTCTATGAGGCCAACTTTGCTTTGCAGGTGCAGATGACCTTTATCCAGGGCAGTCTCAGCAATGAAGGTGGGGTGAACTTTCGCGGTGTCGGGGCGTATGGTGACGCCAGCTATCAATTTGGGGTAAATGCCGATGGTCGGTATTATCTCGCTTGGTGTGCCACCTCAAACTGCTCGCATGTGCTGGTAAGCGGGGTTGCCGCCGACTTCCACCAGGGGCTGCATCAGTCCAACATCCTGGGGGTGAGCGCGCAAGGGTCTTCCTTGGCGATTTATCTCAATCATCGTCTGCTTCAAAAGGTGACGGATAGCCACTTCGCGCAAGGATCGATAGCGCTCACGAGCGGGTCGAACAACGACCACACCCCCAATGAGGTGGTCTACCAAGATTTCCAAGAGTGGTCGTTGTAGCCGCCTCACTAGCAATACCCTCAAAAATGATCACACGAAAGGAGGGAAAACATCCCATCTGCAAAGATTCTCTCGAAATCTCTGCTAACGTCCAAAACGCTGGGCTGCGATGAAGTGCGCGATCTCATCTATGAGGAGATGCGTATCGCCTACCCACCACCAATGATCGTCGCCTGCTAGCTCAGCATATCGCGCCTGGGGGATGTGGTGGGCCAAATAGCGACCCGACTCCACCGGCACACAGCGGTCGCCGCGCCGATGGAGGATCAACGTCGGAACATGAATCTGCGGAAGGAGTGGACGAACATCCCGGTCGCGTATGCCCTCTAAAATGGTTTGTACCGCGCCCGGACTCGACGCTAATCGTTGCGTTTGCGCCCACCACTGCTGCAAGCGCGGGTCGTGCGCACGGGATGGCGTGAAGTATTCCAGATTGATCGGTCCGCCCCAGCCTTTCACGAGGCGCTCCATCCACCGTTGATATTGTGCGGGCGTCAATCCCCAGGGATAATCGGCACTCTGGACGCCTTTGGCCTGCCCCCCATAGATCACCAACCCAGCGATGTGCGCTGGGTGTTGCGCGGCCAACTGAATGCCGGTGGCCGCGCCATCTGAGACGCCAAAGACGATCGCGCGCGGCGAGCTGACGGCGTGGAGGATTGCTAGCGCGTCGGCGATGTGGTCCTCCATTGAGGGGGCTCTTCCCACTCGATCAGACAAACCAACGCCGCGTTTGTCGTAGACAATCACCCGAGCCAGCGTGCTCAGTTGCTGGACCAAATCGGCGAAATCCGGTTCTTCCCAGAGTTGTTCGAGATGTGAGACAAACCCCATGACGATGAGCACATCCACGTCCCCCGTGCCAATCGTCTGGTATGCCAGGTGGGTCGTCCCATTTTGGACGTAGTGCGTCGTGGGGCGCGTCGTCAGCGGCTCGGCTATCTTTTTGCTCGCTTGGTAGAGGCGTTCTGTGTCGGGGTGCAGCGGGACGCCCAATTGTTCGACAAGGAGACGTTTGCAGTGGTCGTAGTGGCGTGTGGCCTCAGCATATTGGCCGAGCCGTGTGTACAGGCGGATCAAGGCGCGATGGGCCGGTTCGTGGTAAGGCTCATGCCTGAGCCAGCACCGCGCCATCGCTATCGCGTGATCGTAGGCGTGCTCTTGCTCATAATAGCCGGTCAACAGCGCCAAGATGCGCAAACATTCCGCGCGCAACCCCTCACGCTCGAAAAACAGCCACTCATCGAACATCGGGCTATCGGGCAGAGAAAAACCTGCTAAGAAATCATCGGCGTAGAGATCGACCGCAGCCTCAAGTGCTGCGACACACGCCGCGAAGGGTGCGAGGGGGGGATGGACATGCTCGCGACATCCCTGTGCCGCTGCGCGAAATATCCGGGTATCGACCTCCAGATCGACCGCCGAAGCGAGGCAGACCGTTTGGCGCGTCACCTCCAGCACGTCTTCGCCCACATCCCGCTTCACCTGATAGAGGGCGCGGCGTAACGCCGCGAGGGCGCTCTGCTCATCATGTTCGGGCCAAAAGAGGGCCGCCAGTGCCAGGCGCGTATGCGGGCGATGCGTGATGGCGAGGTAGATGAGCAGGGCCAGCTCTTTCTGAAAGCGGGTCGCTATCGGTCGTCCGTCATATGCCACCTGGGGTGCCCCGAATAGACGTAATGAGAGATGCTTCATTGGGCTGTGATCTCGCCTCTTTATCAGACAGGCACTCTTGGGGGAGCGATGTCATGGGCATGGTGCTCGGCAGCGATGCGACGTTTGGGTTTGTGGACGTTGTGTAGACGCGCGATGTGTACACTCTTGTCTAGAGTATCCCCTTCTCGCTCAGAAGGCAAGGACACCATGGAGCGGATCACTACGACGGATGTGCACACCGCCTTTTCCCTGATGCATCTCGCTGATCGGGTGGGTAGTGGTATACCGAACGTTCCTGCGTGAGTACTTTACACGAATCACCACGACTGAAAGAGGACCGATAATGTCAATCCATGCAGGCACAGCCTCCATCGCTGGGCGTCTCGGGAAGACGCTGGCATTGGTGTATGGGACCGTGAGTTACCTAATCTTTATCGTCGCATTCCTGTATGCCGTCGGCTTTGTTGGCGACTGGCTGGTACCCAAGTCCATTGATTCCGGTTCGCCCATCGCCGCGCTGCCAGCCATCGTGCTGGATGGCGGATTGCTTGGCCTCTTTGCCCTCCAGCACAGCATCATGGCTCGACCAGCTTTCAAGCGATGGTGGACGACCATCATCCCGCCATCCATTGAGCGCAGCACCTATGTGCTGTTGGCGAGCGTGCTGCTGTTGCTGCTCTTTTGGCAATGGCGTCCGCTGCCGCAGACGCTCTGGAATGTGGAGCAGACGCCCGGTGGGGTGCTCTTGCAAGGCCTGTACGTCATCGGCTGGCTCATCGTCTTGCTTTCTACCTTTCTCATCAGTCACGTGGACCTGTTTGGTCTGCGGCAGGTCTATTTGAACTGGCGGTCGCAGGCATACACAAGCTCTGGTTTCACCACGCCTGTCCTCTACCGGTTCGTGCGTCATCCCCTTATGGTGGGGTTTCTCATCGCTTTTTGGGCCACACCACGGATGACCATCGGACATCTCATCTTCTCGCTGGCGACCACAGGGTACATCTTAGTCGGCATCCACCTGGAGGAACGAGACTTGGTGGCAGTCTATGGCGCAGCCTATCGACGCTATCAGCAGCGTGTGCGGATGCTGCTCCCCCTGCCCAAGCAGCCCCTCGTCACACCGGAGGAAGCGCGTTCCCATGACTGATCAGGCTGCACGGCATGGCCCTAGCAACACCAGCGATGAGCCCAGCGACACACCAGACCTCACCTTCCGGGTGAGCGGAGTCAAGCCGTGCTGACGGCATCGGTAGAACGCATAGCAGCACTTAACACAGAGCAATGAGGAAGAGACATGACGGAAGATTTTCGCGCATTCGTGGTCAACAGTACTGAGCAAGGGTTCATGATGGGCATAGCGTGGTTCGCTCAGCGGGATTTGCCGCCAGGTGACGTGCTCATCCGGGTAGCGTATGCGGCGGTGAATTACAAAGATGCCCTCGTCTGTAGTCCCTATGGCAAAGTGGCACGCACCTCACCCCTGATCCCTGGGCTGGAGTGCGCGGGCGTGGTGGTCGCATCCACTGATCCCCGCTACCAGCCGGGCGATCGCGTCCTGACCAGTGATGGGGGCAACACGATGGGCGTGTCACGCCATGGCGGCTTCAGCGAGTTCGCCCGCGTTCCTGGCGAGTTTCTTTCCCCGTTGCCAGCGGACATGAGTTTCACGCAGGCACTCGTCCTGTCCGCCGGCATCACGACCGGGGTGGCACTGCGGCAACTGGAGCAGCACGGGCTGACCCCACAGAGCGGACCAGTCCTCGTCACGGGCGCGACGGGCGGCATCGGCAGCTTGGCTGTGCGTCTGTTGGCACAGCGCGGCTATACGGTGGCCGCCAGCACGGGCAAAGCGGACGCCGACGGCTATCTGCGCCAGTTAGGGGCAAGCGAGATCCTGCATCGCGCCGAAACATCGGCGGAAAGCGGACGGCCACTGGACGCGGAGCGATGGGCGGGGAGCATCGACATGGTGGGAGGGGCGACGTTGGCCTATCTGCTGCGGACGACGAAGCGCGGTGGAGCGATCGCGGCGGTGGGGGTCGCCGGAGGGGCGGCATTGCATACCACGGTGTATCCCTTCATCTTGCGCGGCATCACGGTGGTGGGGATTGATCTGCCCTCGACCCCATTGCAGACACAGCGGGAGGTCTGGAATGAGGTGATCGCCGATCGCTCACGACTCGGCGGCGTGGAGGCGCTGGTCAGTGAAGTGACGCTGGCAGACCTCCCCGATGTCACCAAGGCCCTCTTGCAGGGGCAGACACGCGGTCGTGTCCTGGTCAGGCTCGGTGAGGTATCCTCATGATTGTGTGAGGCAACACTCTCGCCGCCATTTGACAGGGTTATGAGCAGGTTCCAACGAATCTGCTCATAATCTATTTGACGACCGCCATCTCCACCGTGTATGTTCGACGAAAGCAGGATATGATCATGCCTACGCTACAGGTACAACTTCTTGGCGATTTCACTATGGTCTCTGATGATCTACAGGTGCCGCGCCTCACGACGACACGCCTTCAATCCTTCCTGGCGTATCTCATGCTGCACCGCGACGCCCCCCAATCGCGCCAGCAGCTCGCCTTCCTGTTTTGGCCAGACGCGACAGAGGCGCAGTCACGCACCAATTTGCGGCAACTGCTCTATCAATTGCGGCACCTCTTTCCAGAGGTCGCACAGTTCCTCGATGCCGACACCACCCTGCTGCGATGGCGCGTGGGCACGGTGTTGCAGCTTGATGTCGCTGAATTCGAGAACGCCCTCCAACGAGCAGAGGCAGCATCACAACAGCATGATGATGACCTGCTGCACATGGCCTTGAAGCACGCCGACACGCTCTATCATGGGGAATTGCTGCCCAGTTGCTATGATGAATGGCTCTTGCCGGAACGCGAACGGCTGCGCCAATGTCACCGTCAGGTGCTTGAGCGCCTGCTGCACCTCTGCGAAGCGCGCGGCGATCTCACGCGCGCCATTGCGTATGCGCAGCGGTTCCTCCAAACCGACCCGCTCGCCGAAGCGGCGTATCGCCATTTGATGCGCCTTTTCGCCCGCAAGAACGACCGTGCCAGCGCATTGCGCGTCTATCATTCCTGTGCCGCGACCTTACAACGCGAGCTTGGCGTCGAACCCGACCCGGCGACGCGCGCAGCCTATGAGCACCTGATGCACCCCGACACAGCTACGCGCCAAGTGCAGCCCATGCAAATGACGTTCGCGGCACCCACCACCCTCATCGGTCGTCAGCGCGAATGGGAAATGTTGCAAGACACGTGGCAACAAGTCAGTGCTGGTGTACCCCACTTCGTTCTCATCACCGGGGAGGCGGGCATCGGCAAATCGCGGCTTGCCGAGGATTTCCTCGTGTGGGTTCGCCAACAGGGGGCAGTCACCGCCAAATCGTGTTCCTACGCGGCGGAGGGCCAACTTTCGCTCGCCCCCGTGACCGAGTGGCTCCGCAGTGAAGGCGTGCGTCCTTTCCTCGAGCACCTCGACACCGTGTGGTTGACCGAGGTCGCCCGCCTTCTACCGGAATTGTTCACGCAACGACCAAGTCTGCCGCCGTATGCCCCCGTGACGGAGTCTGGCCAGCGCCAGCGGTTTTTCGAGGCACTGGCGCACGCGCTCTTGAGCGCCCCCCAGCCATTAGTGGTGTTCATTGACGATCTGCAATGGTGCGATCAAGAGACATTGGAATGGGTGCATTTTCTGTTGCGTTTTGCGCCCACCGCACGTTTATTGGTCGTTGGGAGCGCACGGACGGAGGAACTCGCGCGCGAGCATCCGTTGCACGCCCTCCTCCAGCAGCTCCAGGTCACGATGGCCGTCACGGAACTCGCGCTTCAGCCGATGGATGCGGCGGAAACGGCACAACTGGCAACGCAGGTGACGCAGCGCGCGTGGGATGTCGCTGCCGTCATGCAGCTTTATCACGAAACGCAGGGCTACCCGCTCTTCGTCGTCGAGATGTTGCGGGGGCATCTCGATCAGCTAGCGAGGAACACGCTCGATGCGCCATCCGCTGTGCCATTTCAGCCCCTGCCGCCGCGCGTGCATGCCATCCTCCTTGGTCGCCTTCGGCAACTCTCGCCCCCGGCCCACACCTTAGTCGAACTCGCCGCCGTCATTGGTCGGGCGTTCACCTTTGACCTCTTGCTTGCCGCAGGCACGAATGACGCCGATGGGGCAGTGGGGGCACTCGACGAACTCTGGCATAAACGCATCGTGCGCGAACTGGGAGCGAATAGCTATGACTTTACCCATGACAAGTTACGCGAAGTGGCGTATGCGGAAATTAGCGCGCCCCAGCGCCACATGCTGCATCGGCGCATCGCCCAAGCCCTCGAAACGCTCAATTGCGACGATCTCGATGTCGTCAGTGGTCAGATCGCCTCACACTATGATCGCGCTGGTCTGCCAGAGCAAGCCCTCCCTCACTACCACCGTGCCGCCGCCGTGGCGCAACGGCTCTATGCCAATGAAGACGCCATTGACTTGTTTTCGCGTGGCCTCGCCTTGCTCCAGCGGGCACCCGCTGGTGCGAAGCGCGATCAGCAGGAACTCCGTTTGCATCTCGCGTTGGCACCGCTCTATCGGGTCGCAAAAGGGTGGGCCGCCCCAGAGTTAGCGCAAGAACTGGATCGCGCACTGGCACTGTGTGACACACTTGGCGACGACGGGCAAAAGGCGCAGGCCCTCTATGGGTTGCAATCACTGTACGTGGTGCAGGCGAAGCTCGAAAAAGTCGAGTTCATCTCGGATGAACTCGACACGTTTTATCAACGCTCACAAGG
>JBBQSR010000046.1:0-12822 GCA_038234855.1 Ktedonobacterales bacterium
GTGCCGCGCTCCCGCTCCTCCCCCCCCCTTGAACCCCGAAAGAAGGCGCACTATGCGACAACACATCTGGGATGTTGCCACGGGGAACACCACCATCGACTGGCCCGAGCACATCGCCCTGCCCGGCAAGGCATGCGAAGAGTTGGGCTACCACCAAGAGGCCGTCATCGGCACTGGTGGCATCTCGCTGGTGATCTACCAATGGCCGCAGCAAGTCACGGCGGAGATGGGGCGCGCCACCAATGAGCGCCGCTACCTCTTGGTGCTGACGATGGTCGCGGGCTACGAGATCATCGGTGCCCGCGACCTCAAGGGTTTGCTGCTGGCCCTCAAGACGCTGGAACCCATCATCCATGTCATCGAGACCCCAGCGGGGGATGTGCCGCGCGGCTGACGCCCATCGCGGACATCTCCAGGCCGTAGGGACGCCAGCACAGAAAGAGACACATCATGGCCGACCTCGCGGTTTCCTTGGCTGATCGCATCTTCGATCATGCCAGGCATGCGGCGATCACCGCCGCCGAGACGCTGTTTCCCACGGGCGTGCCGCGCGAACAGATCCTCGTCCTTGCCGCAGAGAGCGCGCGAACGTTTTTCGCGACAGCGGTGGGCGATGTCGCCAGCGACATGGCGATGTATCGGGGCGCGTTCCTCTGGGCCTATGCCGAGCGCCACCGTGCCCTGGCCGCCGCACCGACCGCTAACATGCACCAGCATTTCATCGCCTAGGGCACGCCGTCTCTTGTGAAAGGAGCGATCACGATGGTTGAAGAACATGTGCATCAGGTGCTGATCGAGCAACACGAAGGCAACGGCTATCTGACGATCGTCTGCGTAGCCGGGCTGCGCGATGAGTGTGAGCGGCACCGCGCCACCAAGCAAACGCCATTGCTGGCCAGCGCCCGCTACGCGACGCCTATCGTCGGCAGCGCCGCCATCGCCCAGGCCTTCAACCAGGGCAACATCTCGTGGTTGCGCGCCGACCCCGCCGCGCGCGATGCCCGCCAGTCGCTCATGCAGTTTCTGCACGAGCAACCCGCCGGGGACGGACACTGGGCGCTGATGGCCGACGACCTCCGCCGTTTCGCCTCGCTTCCCCTCTGCACCCCCTGACCCGTCGCGGAGGCCGCGCAGAAAGAAACCGAACCCATGTCGACCCTGAAAAACGCCATGAACGCTGGCACCCGACTGCTGAATCAGCATGGCGACGAACGCCTGGTATTGGTCACTAAGTGGACCAATACCTATCAACACTTCGATGGCCTGCTGCGCCACCTGGACGGCACCGGCCATGAGATCGCCGTGATCGCATCGACCGGACTCTTCGACACCTTCACCGCAGTGCATGAGTACGCGCAAGCGCATGGCTTCGCCGATGACTGGCAGGTGCAAGAAGCCCCCGCCGCCGAGATGGTGGCACCCGCGCTCGGCAGCGAGCGCTAGTGAGGCGCTGCCATCGTCCTGAACCCCTGGAGGTTGCCATGATCTCGTCAGTGTGAATACACGTATCACCCCGGTGGCTCAGTAGCCGCCCGCGCGATGACGTACCGCCGCCATTTAGGAGGCCCCGCATGCATGCTTCGTTCAACTATACCTCAGACTATGCCCGCGTCGAGATTCGTGGCACCGTCCGTGAGGCGCTCTTGATGCCCCAGACATTCGCGCGGTGGGGCAAGGCGCACCTGGCGCTGGCCCCGGCGATGGGCGGATGGACGGCGCGTCAATGGGTGGGCACGTTCCTGAAAGACATCACCGGCATCCCTTGGTTGGTGACGGCCACCGAACTCGATCTGGCGGATATGCCTCGCCACGACCCCGCGCAACGCGTCCAGTTGGACGAATGGGCCACCGACGACCCCAGCCTGGTGATGCCGCTCTGGCTTTTGGCGCTGACGCGTGGCGATGTGCAGGGCACGATCGTCGTGCAGTTCATCAACGAGACGCTGCTCCCCTTTTCCTTCGACACCCTGCCCGCCACCAAGGCGCTGCGATAAACGATGGCTCATGGTGGCGGCGACGTCGCTATGAGCACCGCTGCCAGGGTGCTCACACACCCTGGCCCGGCGTCTGCTTTGGTCGCACCGCTGTTTCCTGAGGGGCGACGATTCACCCTGCCTCTCCCTATGCGAAAGGTCGCTGCCGTGGCATCTCCCCTCTTGCACCCCATTGTGCGCACCGCTTTCATCTTTTTCCTCATGACGGTCGTGTTAGTGATCACCCTTTTGGCGGGAACGCATGCATAACCTGGGTTGAATGAAACACTAGGCGCAAAAACCGACTCTCATAAGAGATACAGAAGCGCTCCCACGAACAGGAACGAGGAAAAGATGACTCCCCTATCCATGCCCGCGACCGCACCCCCACTCAGTCAATACGCGGAATTGAAGCAACGCATCAAGCAGCAGGGGCTGCTGACGAAAACCGTGCCGCGCTATGTGGCGCGCATCCTGGCGATTCAAGTGCTCTTCGTCGCCAGCCTAGCGACCCTGGTGCTGGTGCACGTGTTTTGGGTGCAGTGCCTGAACGCGCTGTTCTTGGCCTTCATCACCGCGCAGATGGGCTTCATCGGCCATGATGCTGGGCACCGCCAGATCTTCGATTCGATCAAGAAGAATAACGCGGTGGGCTTGCTAGTCGGCAATCTGCAAGTCGGCATGAGCTTCGCTTGGTGGCTCGACAAACACAATGCCCATCACGCGCGCCCCAACGAGATCGATAGTGATCCCGATATCGCCATCCCTTTGATCGCGTTCACGCGGGCCGACGCGCTGACCAAGCGGGGCTTCGCACGCTTCATCACCAAGTATCAAGCGTGGCTGTTCTTCCCCATATTGGCCTTCGTCTCGCTCGACCTGCACGTCAGCAGCATCAAATATCTGCTGAGCAAAGAGGCGAAGCACCCCCTGCGGGAGGCACTGCTGCTGGGCATCCACTATGCCTGGTACCTGGGGATCACCTTCACTGTGCTGCCTATTTGGCAAGGGCTGATCTTCATCGCCATCCATCAGGCAGCGACGGGCTTGTACCTGGGGTCCGTCTTCGCGCCGAACCACAAAGGGATGCTGATAGTCGAGCACGACAGCCAACTCGACTTCCTGCGACGGCAGGTGCTGACAGCCCGCAACGTGCGCGCGAACCTCTTCACCGACTATTGGTACGGCGGGTTGAACTACCAGATCGAGCATCACCTCTTCCCCGCCATGCCACGTCGCCACCTGGCCCAGGCGCAAACGGTCATTCGCACGTTCTGCCAGGAACACGCCATCTCCTATTACGAAACCAGTTGCTTGGGGTCCTACCGCGAGATCCTCGCCGCCCTCGCGGAGGTCGGCGAGCCATTGCGCGCGAAAGTCTTGGCGACCAGCCAGATCTAGGGCAACGTGCGCCGACAGGGTGCCAACCGAAGGGCCATCGCGCGACAGCGCGATTGGCCCTTTAGCCATTCCCCGCCAGCGTCGCCGCGATCTCCTCAGGCGTGGGGATGCCCGCCGTGCCAGGGGCCTGCACCACGAAGGACGCAGCGGCGTGGGCATAGCGCACGGCGGCCACGGGGTCGCTCAGGCGCTGGAGCGCGATCAGATAGGCACAGGCAAAGGTATCACCTGCGCCGGTCGGGTCGACCTCCGCCACGGGAAAGGCGGCGATATGCCCGCGCACGCCGTGGTGCCACAGCGCCGCGCCACGTGGGCCATCAGTCAGCACGACACGGGGGATCTGGCCGGCCCATCCCGCGACCTGCGCCGCGCCATCCCCCGTGCCCGCCGCGATGGCGAGGTCTTCTTCGCTGAGGATGAGGTCGGTCAGGGTCGGGATGATGACGGCGGCGCTGCCCCACGCGATGGGGCTGACGCGCCCGCCCGCGTCCCAGGCGCGCAGCCATCCCTGCGGCGTCGCCGCGCGCAGCGTGCCGCGCAGCCCAGCGGCGAGGTCCGGCGCGACCTCATCCGCGATGGGGCCGAGCAGCGTAATGGGCGCGTCGCGCCAGGCATCGGGGAAATCAGCGTGGGTGAGCGTCGCCGCGCGGGCACGCAGATATTGCACGCGCCCCTGGGGACCATAGCGATTCTCGAAGACCGTCGCGCTGGACGCGGGCACGACCTGGAGATCGACGGCAGGGAGCAGCGCGCGCAGTTCCGCGACGACCTCGCGTGGGGCACTGGTGAGGATGGCGACGCGCAGCCCATGGCGCTGCGCCAGCAACGCCGCATAGGTGACGGTGCCGCCCAGCCGTGTGGTGCCATCGGGTTGCAGGTCGTGCGCGACATGGCCGACCAGGACGATCTGCGGGGCCATCAGCGGGTGGGGCGCTTGGGCGACACCACCACGCGGCGGGCCTCGCCCGCGCCCGTGCTCTGGGTCTGCACAGCGGGGAGTTCTTGCAGCGTCATATGGACGATGCGGCGCTCGTAGGGCGTCATCGGTTCCAGCGTCACGGGGCGCAGCGTCGCCTGCACCTGCTCGGCCACCCGCAGCGCCAGCGCCCGCAGATTGTCGTCGCGGCGCGCCCGGTAGTGCTCGATATCCACAACGATGTGGTGGCGGTCGTGGCCCTTGTGGTTGAGCATCATATTCACGATGAGTTGCACGGCGGCCAGCGTCTCGCCACGCCGCCCGATGAAGAGGGTGAGCACCTCATCATTGCCCTGGGCATCGATGTTGAGGGTAAAGGGATCGGCCCGCGAGACGCTCACGCTGACCGGCAGATTCATATGGCGCAGCATCGTCCGCAGGATGTCGAGTGCCTGGCGTGCGACGGCATCGGGGACGGTGCTGCTGCCAACAAAGGTGCCTTCGTCTTCCAGCGCGGGGGCGACGGCGGGCATCTGGGGCTGCGTGGCAACGGACGGAGCTTCGTCGTCGTCGTCCTCATAGTCGCCCTCGTCATCGTCTTCATACTCCCCCTCCTCGTCGTCCTCGGGGAGGGCGACGGGGGCGGGTTGCTGGGCCGGACGAAAGGCGGAGGGCACGCGTTGTGGGGGGGCAGGGGGTGGGGGCGGCGCGACCTCGTCGTCTTCGATGTCGCCGAGCCACTGGGCGGCGAGGTCGGGGGTGAGCACGGCACCTTGGCTATGGATACGGGGGGGCGGGGTGGGGCGGGGGGCCTTCACCCACACGCGCACGCGGGCATCGCGGCCACCGACGCCGCGCACGCCACGGCTGGGTTCTTGCAACACCTGCACATCCACTTCGTCGCGCCGCCGTCCCAGCCGCGCGAGTGCCTGGACGATGGCGTCGTCAACCGATTTGCCCGATGCCTCAACCGTGTCCATGGGGTGCTACCTGCCTTTTTTCGACGATCCCTTCGTGGTCTTGGGCTTGGTGGTGACCCGTGGCGTCGTGACGGAGGTGCGGGGGGGGCGCGTCACCACAGCGGTCGCTGGTTTGTTGCCGTTACCATTCGCGTTGGGCGTGCTCACCAGACGCACGCTCTCTTTTTTGCCGTTGGGCGTCGTGCGCAGCGGCGTCGAGGGCGTCTTGCTGACCGGGCCGGTCGTCTTGGGGGCAGCGGAGCGCGGGGCCGATGGCCTGGGAGCGAGGTTTTTCGAGGACGCATCATCCAGGTCGTCCGCGTCGTCCTCATCCGCCGCGATGGCGGCGGGTAGGGCACGGGCGCGGTTGGCGACGGTCGCGGGCTTTTCCTCGCTCACGGTCACGTTGCGGCGGCGGTTGCGCGTGGGGCTGAGGGTGCTATCCACGATCCCCGCCGTGCCAGCCAGCGCTGGGGCGGGCATCGACAGGCCAGGGATGCGGATGCCATCGAACAAGCCGCCCCAGTTGCGGCCATTGAAGAAGTACTGCTGGAGGACGCTGTAACCAGTCGTCACGATCCAGTAGAGCGCCAAGCCCGACGGGAAGGTCCAGCCGATGAAGAGCGTGAAGCCCGGCATCAGGAACTGCATCATCTTCATCGAGGCGGCGTTGGGGTCGGGTGCGCCCGTCTTGGGCTTGTTGGCCTGCACCGCTGGCTTCTTCAGCGACATGCGGATCTGGACGAAGGTCAGGATCGCCGCGATGATCGGCAGGATGTGCGTCTGATCAGGGTTTGCCAAGATTGCCCAGAGAAAGTGCATATCGGGCAATTTTGTCAGGCCATGTGGCCCAAAGATCGGGCGCACGAATGGATAGAGATCGATATTCAGTTTGGCCGCTGTCACTTTGGGATCACGCAGGATCGTGTTGAAGGCACCAAAGAGGCCGTAGAGGAACGGCATCTGCACCAACAAAGGCAAGCAACTGGCATAGGGGCTATAGTTATTCGCTTTATAGAGCTTATTCATTTCCTGCTGCATCACCATGGGTTCCTGGCGATACTCGCGCTGGATCTGCTGAATTTTGGGGCTGAGTTCCTGCATCACCTTGCTCGATTGCAACTGGCGAAAGACCAGCGGAATCATGGCGGTACGCACCAGCAGGGTCATCAGGACGATGGCGAACCAAAAGCTATGGAAGACCCCATAGATCGCCATCAAGATGTTAAAGATCGGTTGTTCGAATATGACATGGAACACTTCGCCAAATGCGCTAAACACGTGATGCCTCCCAGATGTGCTGTGTGCCGGATGTCGCGCCTTGCCTTAAGGCACCGGATCGTATAACGATCCCTTGTACAAGGGATGGCAGCGTCCAATACGCTTTATCGCCATCCATCCGCCACGGAAGAGGCCATAGCGGTTGATCGCCTCGTAGCCATACTGCGAGCATGAGGGCGTGAACCGGCATGTCGAGGGCAGCAGCAGCGAAAAGGTATGCTGATACACGCGGATGAGAGCGAGGCCGACATATTTCATGATGATCCCTCCTGGGGATCGGCGGCGGGTGGGACGGATGCTGCCGGGTGTGGTGGCGTGTGCCAGAGCTTCGCACGGCGCAGTAGCCCCCGCACGTCGCCGCTCAGGTCGTCAAAGTCGCGTGTGGCCGCCGCTGGCCGCGCGGTGATGATGATGGTTTGCCCTGGCGTGATGTGCGTTTGCCATCCGGCGATGATGGCACGCAAGCGACGTTTGACCAGATTGCGGGTGACGGCGTTGCCAACCCGTTTGCTCACCACAAAGCCGAAGCGGGTGGGGCTGGCGGCATCCTCGGCGGGGTGCCAGCCCAGCATCAGCGCCGTCGCGTGCACCGTGCGCCCCGCGCCACGCACCGTGGCGAAATCGCGTGGGGCGCGCACCCGACGCGTGCGGCCAAGGCCTGGCATCGGTCTAGTTGGTGCCCTTCACCGCCAGGCGGTGACGACCCTTGGCGCGCCGTGCCCTGATGATGCGTCGTCCGTCGTGGGTCGACATGCGCTTCATGAAGCCGTGGGTGCGAAGCCGGGGAATGCGCTTGGGCTGATAGGTTCGTTTCATAGCTATGCGGCGGGCGTATCCTGTCGGTTCCGCAGTGCGCCGCGCCTCCTTTTTCGTTGCACGATAGGGCGTGCCGTTGTCTGGGACGGTGATCCCCTCAATTATACGCAACCTCGGGCATCCCTGTCAAACGCGCGAGACCGCCCGTTGGTCCGGTGGCGCGCCCTTTAGGGATAATAACCACTTTCTATCAAGAGGGTACGATCATTTACGTGGTCAGCGTTATTAAGGCGTAGCAAGAAGACGGTTACACGGCCTGATGCGGTTAGCGGCTCAATCAATGCCCCATTGAGCCGGAAGTGTCGTTTCCACTGTTGCGTGCGCGGATTGAAGAGAGCGACAAACTTTTGACTGACCGTGTCAAATGAACCGACATCACTACCCTTGAAGCGATTACAAGAGGTGCATGACCACGCCAAATTTTCTGTGGCTGTGGCTCCCCCGTGCTTTTCAGAGAGAATATGGTCAGGTTCGTGCACAAACATCGTGAAATTCTCATGGAGGAGACAATATTCACATTTTCCTTGTGCTCGTTCTTGCACGATGCGACGCAGCCGTTCGGGAAGGTGCGTCATGGCTAGGCAGCTTTCTGTTTGAGCTTTTTCAGCGCCTCACCTTTTGCCTGAATGATGATATGTTGTAGTGCCTCAACGGTGTCCAGGTCGCGGCGATCTTCATCCGTTGCGGTTCCTGCTTTTTCGGCTGCAATCAATGCATATACCTGTTCGGTCAATGCCGAGGAAGCATGGAATGACACGATTTGATCGAGACTAGGCTGATTGGTATAAAAAAGCGCGATTTCGAGAAGTGCTTGTGATGCAAGTGACAGTGGGGTTTCAGCAACCATGTGACACCTCCAAATTCCCATAAGACTTTCCCTTGAAGTATACAACAATGCGTCTTCTGGTGGCATGGAAATGGAGCGCCCCCGCCTCCTTCGCAGGCATGATGCGGGGGCGCGAAAAGCAGGTGCCTAGTTGGCGACGGCAGGGACCGCTGAGGTGCACGCCGAACACTTGGTGGCGGCGATGGGGATGGTGCTGAGGCAATAGGGGCAGTCGCGCGTGGTGGGGTCGGGCGGCGGCTCGGTCTTGCTGCGCTGGATCAGCGCATTCACCGGGCGGACGACGAAGAAGAACACGACCGCCGCGATGATGAGGAAGCTCACCAACGCGTTGAGGAAGTGCCCCAGCAGGAAGTGGCTGCCACGAATGGTGAAGGTGATCGCCGAGAAGTCGGGCTGCTTCACGATGGCCGCGATGAGCGGCGTGATGAGATCGGTGACGAGGGCCGTCACCACCGTGCCAAAGGCCGCGCCGATGATGATGCCGACCGCCAGATCGACCACGTTGCCGCGCAACAGAAACGCTTTGAAATCGTTGATCGCTTTCACGTCATATCTCCTTGTGAGTCGTGCGAGTATTTCATACCATTGGTCTTCCGCCCATCATAATAGGAAAGGCGTCGTGTTACAAGCTTTTTGGTAGAGGAGTCGGTAAATTCATAAACAAGATGGGAGCGAACCGCGTGACGCTGGGGGGGCCAGGCGTGGGCGTGGTAGCGGTGCATGTGCTACACTGATCGCAGCACATCATCTTGCTTCCGGCCAGCGAAAAAGGCGACCGGAACGATCATCAGAAACTCATCAGAGGTGGGAATCATGCCGACCGTGCGGTTCGAACGCGAAAACAAAACGGTACAGGTGGAGGAAGGCGAGAGCCTGCGCTATGTCGCGCTGGACCACGACGTCCCCATCTATTGCCACATCTATAAACTGGGCAACTGTCATGGCAACGGGCTGTGTGGCTCGGACCGCGTGCAGATCACGCCTTCCACGGCGGTGAATCCGCGCACGGTGGCCGAGCGCATTCATCTGCGCAAGAAGCCCGACCTGCGCCTGGCCTGTCAGGTAGAGGTCCACGCAGACTGTACCATCACCACGCAGTGTGGTCGCAAACGCTAAAAGGAAACGAGGGACCACACCCATGCGTCTCGATCGCATCCTCACTGAGGGTGAGGCGGTCACTGCCCTGCAAAAGCTCGGCTTCACGGTGCGCGAAGCGCCGAACCGCAGCGGCCAATACATCATCGCGCACACCCAGATCGGTGGCGAACGCACCTTCACCATCGAGCAGTTGTGCTCGTTCACCGAGGGCGCGGTCGTCATCTCGACGCACCTGACCGCTGGCACGGGCACGATCACCGCCGCGCGCTAACTCGCGGCTTTTTCGCTGAAACGATAGAGACGGGCCGGACGATGGGGACCCTCCATCTTTGTCCGGTCCGTTTCGTGCAACGCGAAGGTATCGCTGGTGAGGATCTTTTTGCGAAAATTGCGCTTGTCGAGCTTGCGATTCAAGATCGCCTCGTGGACGATCTGCAACTCGCTCAGCGAAAACTCGGCGGGCAGCAACTGGAAGGCGATGGGCGTATAATCCAGCTTGCCCCGCAGCCGCGCGATGGTATAATGGATGATGCCCTCGTGGTCAAAGGCGAGCGGCAATGGCAGGGCATTGAGCGAAAACCAGCGCCCGCCCGCCGCCGCGTGGTGATCGCTGATGGCACCGACCAGCGCGAAGTAGACGACGGTGATGACGCGCGTGCGCGGGTCGCGCTCCGGCGCGCCGAAGGTGTAGAGCTGTTCGAGATAGCCGCGCTCGGGGTCGCGCAGGTGCTGCCGCAACTGGCGCTGCGCGGCGGCCTCCAGGCTTTCATCCGCGCGGATGAAGCTGCCTGCCAGCGCCCACTGCCCCGCGAAGGGCGGCTGCTGGCGCTGCACGAGCAAGATGCGCAGGTCGCCCTCGACCAGCGTCAGCATCACCACATCCACCGTCACGGCGGGGCGGGCGACATCCGCCCCGTCCAGCTCTGATGGCACTGTTTGCGGTTCGCGCATGCCCGCCCCCTTCCCCGTGCGTGTATGGCCAATTGCTCATATGCAGTGTAGCATACGGCAGGGGACCGAGGCCGCGTCACTCCTGGCTGGCGGCTGCCGCGACCTCGGTGAGGGGCTTGGCGTCACGCACCAGGGGATTCAGCCAGGTGATGATGGCCGAGGCGGCAAAGACGACGCCAAAGGCCAAGATGGTGACAGTGGTGTCGAAATATTTCAGCAGCACGCCCGTCAGCGCGGCCCCAGCGGGCTGAAACCCAAAGGCCAGCAGCCGAAACGCGCTATTCACCCGCCCCTGCAAGCGGTCAGGGATGAGCGCCGCGCGGTAGCTGAACTGCACCACATTATAGATCGGTGCCGTCAGGAATATCGCCGCGCCGATGGCCCCCAAGACGAAGGGATTCGGCGCGAGGATCTGGAACGGCCAGGCGACGGCCTGCACCACCAGCGTGGCGATGATGACCTGGCCAAAGGTGAACCGCCGCTGGATGGTCGCACCGATGACCGACCCAACGATGCCCCCGACCGCCATGATGGACCCGATGAGGCCGATGGTGAAGGGCGACGCCCCCATGTGCTGTGCCAACACAATGATGATCAGGAACGAGCCACCAAAGACGAAGTTCGCTGACCCCGTCAGGAAGGCCATGTAACGGATGAGCTTTTGCTGCCACAGCCACGACAGCCCCTCGCGGATCTCGACGCCCAGCCGCCGCTTCTCGGCGGTGCGCTCCCCCTGGAACTGCGCCTTGATGAAGCCGAGCGAGATGACCGAGGCGATATAGGACACCGCGTCGCCCACGAACGGCAGCATGGCATTGATGCCATAGATGAGGCCGCCGATGGGCTGGCTGATGAGCACGGCGATGCCATCGGTCGCCTGGTTTTGCCCCGTGGCGGCGGGCAGTTGCTCTTTGCTGACGACGCGTGGCAGACAGGCCGCCTCGGCGATGTTAAAGAAGACGAAGAGCGACCCTTCGACCGCCGCCACCACGTAAAGCTGCGTGAGGGTCAGCACGCCAAAGGCATAGGCCACGGGGATGCTCCCCAGGGCGATGGCTCGCCCCATGTCGCAGAGGATCATCACGCGCTTGCGGTTCCAGCGGTCGATCAGTGCCCCCGCTGGCAAGCTGAAGATCAGGTACGGCAGTGCACGCAGCGCCAGCGCGTAGCCCGCCTTGGCCGTGTCGTGCGTCAGCGCCAAGATCAGCACCGGGAAGGCGATCCCCGAGACGCCCGTGCCGATGGACGACACGGTTTGCCCGCTCCACAGCAGCATATAGTCCGTGTTGCGCCACAGACGACGCGGCTTGGGGGGCGGCGCGGTGGTCACGTCGAGGTGTGGCAAAGATTCCTGGGTCGTTGACATGGCGGCGCTCCTTTAATTAATGAGAAGGATGTTCTCGGCTAACCCGATGGATCGCTGGCGTGGTACCCATCAATGGTCACTCGGTCGCGGGGGGGGCATCCACCTGCATGTAATCTGGCGCGACATAGAATGCGATGCCCAGGCCATAGACCTGCCCCTCGGTCGCGGGCGGCTCGGTGGCGAATTCATCGACCAACTCATGGAGGCGGCGGCTGAATTCTTTGGCGCGTTCGGCGCTGATGCGCGCGTGAGGGCTGCTCAGCGCCAGCATGCGATCCGCCTCGGGGGCGTCAGCGAAGGTTTCTTTCACCTCTTGCTGCACCTGGGCGAGCCTATCGAGCCAGTGCGTGTTGTACTGGGCCTGCTCGTCATGGTCTTCTGGACGCTCAAAGATGAACAGTTTCGCGGTGCGCGTGTAATATTTGGCGACGATGCCGCGCACCAGCCGTCGCGCCACTACCTGTACCAGCCCAGCGACCTCTAATGCTTGCAGATGGTGCCCCGCCGTGCCGGGAGCGATGCCCAGGCGATCGGCCAACTGTTTGGCCGTGGCGGGCTGCGCCTTGATGATCGCCAAAATCTTGCCGCGCGTCTCATCGCCCAACGCTTTGTATTGCTGCGCGGTGTTGATGAGCAGGGTCGGGGGCAGGTCGGGCATCACCACCGGCACATCGCTCGCGAGCAAGGGCACCTCGTCGCGCCCATCGTTGTCTCGTACATCCATACGCACCTCCATACCGCACCTCATATATCATTGTCGAACGTACCGTAATAACCGCACATGCAAATAGTATCATGCGACTCAGTGATTGTCAACGGTATGCCGGGGCAGCGAGGAGACCATCGCACCTTTTCCCCGAAAAAAGGGCATCCCCATGAGGTCCTAAAACTCTTGACAGACCACCAACGGTATGCGATACTGAGCGAGTCACCCCGAGAAAACCTCTCGATTGGTGACATGCACCTGAACAAGAGAAGAGACGAAGAGGACACCCCACGTGGATGCGAGGCATCCGTGTGGGAGAACTGCAATACCAATTTGCTGAGGACAACCATTGATTTTGCCGAGCGCACGACCCCCGAGGAGTCGTGAAGCTTAACAGAGGACAAGGGGGATGCCTCGGCGTCCAGGGCCGATGAAGGACGGGGTGCGCACCGTAATGTGTCTGGGGAGCTGCGACCAAGCGCCGATCCAGACGTTTCCGAATGGGGTA
>JBBQSR010000047.1:0-12820 GCA_038234855.1 Ktedonobacterales bacterium
AGAGGGCGGCGGCAACTTTATCGACACAGCGGATGTGTATGCACGCTGGGCACCGAACAACAGCGGCGGCGAATCCGAGGCGGTGCTGGGGCATTGGCTGGCGGCGCGCGGCAACCGGGCGCAGGTCATCATCGCGACCAAGGTCGGTTCGCCGATGAGCGACCGGCCCAATGACACCGGCCTCTCGCGGGCGCACATCATCGCGGGCGTCGAAGCATCGCTGCGCCGTCTGGGCACCGATTACATCGACCTCTATCAGGCGCACCAGGACGACGCCACCACGCCGATGGAGGAAACGCTAGCGGCCTTTGATACGCTGGTGCGCGCGGGGAAGGTGCGCTACCTGGGCGCGTCGAACTTTAGCGCGTGGCGGCTGATGCAGGCGCTGTGGGTCAGCGATCGCCAGGGTGCCGCGCCCTACGTCTGCCTGCAACCGCCCTATAGCCTGATGAACCGCGCCTTCGAGCGGGAATTGGCCCCAATGTGCCAGCAGATGGGCATCGGCGTCATCCCCTATTCGTCCTTGGCGAGTGGCTTTTTGACCGGCAAATATCGCGCGGGTCAAACGATGCCGACCAGCGCGCGCGCGGGCACCGTGCAGGGTCGCTATATGAACGCGCGGGGTGAGGGCGTGTTGGACGCGCTCGATGCCCTGAAAGCGGCGCATGACGCCACCACCGCGCAACTCGCCCTGGCCTGGCTGCTGGCGAAGCCCGCCGTCACCGCGCCCATCGCCAGCGCCACCACGCCCGATCAAGCCCGCGAACTGCTGGGGGCCGTCGCCGTGCGGCTGACCCCCGATGAGGTCGCCGCGCTCGACGCCGCCAGCAACGAGGGCTGAGCCACGCGCGTCCGCCATAGCAGCCCAGCGATGACGGCGAGCAGCGTCAGGTTGCGCGCCGCCACCGCTAGCAGGAAGTAGCGTTCATCCGCCGCCGTGTACCCTGGCGTGCTGTACGGATACAACCCCAGCTCCAGCCCATTCAGGGCAAAGACGACGAGCCAGCCAGCGTGCCAGCCCTCAGCCTCGGCGACGAGCGGCGCGGCCCAGATGAGGTATTGCGTGCTGAAGACGCGGTTCGCCAGCAGCGTCATCCCCAGCACGGCGACGAAGGCGCGCGGCAGCGACAGGCCGCCCCGCCACCGCCAGAGATAGACCAACAGGCAGCCGCCGATGAGCAACGGCGTCGACCACCCCATCAGCGCATTCGCTAATGAGCCTACCCAGTTCACCGAGCCGTAACTATAGACCTGGGTGACGGAGACGCCGAACCACGATCCCACCCAGGCGACCGTCGCGAAGAGCGATTCCACCTGCACCGGGCGATGGGTGGCATAGGTCAACGGACTCAGCGCCGCCGCCGGGTTGCGCCACGCGACCACCACGAAGCCGACCACGATCACCAGCGGAGCCAGCGCCGCCGTCGCCACCATCCGCCCGAGCTTGGCCGCCGGGGGGGCAGCGCCGTCGCAGGCGCGCCATTGGGCGAGCAGCACGACCGGAATGAAGAGGGCGGGGTAGACCTTCGCCAGCGTCCCCAGCCCCAGCAACACATAGGCCCAGGGGTAGCTCCCGCGCTGTGCCGCCCACAGCGCCCCCACCGTCAACAGCGCGGGAAAGACATCATAGCGCATCGTCATGAATGCTTGCTCGCCGAGCAGCAGATAGCCCAGGCACGCCAGCGCACGGGCGCGAGTGGACCACCGAAGGCAAGCGGCATACAGCGCGACATTCAGCAGCCCCATCCCCACACCAAAAGCCGCGATGAAACTGCCAATGGGGAGGAGGGTGAAGCTGAACGGCACCAGCGCCAGCAGCGGATATTCGGTGGGAAACTGGGTGAAGCGGGGCTTGTCGTGCCAGAAGGCCAGGGCGTCGTGATAATAGACCGTGACATCGCCCAGCCCCGACTGCCACACCGCCACGCTCAGGTACGTCACCAGCGCGATGCTGGCCACCGCCAGCGCGTCGAGTATGTGCCACTGCCAACGAGCCAGCCTCGCGACGGGCCAACGCATCGCCATGGGGTTCGTCCGCTCCTCAGGGTCGGAAAGATACCGTCACGCGCCACAGCGGCGCGCCCTAAGCAAGACGAACGAGCACGGTGAATCCGTTCATCCGCGCGGAAAATCTTTGGCGCTGGGGGCGCAATGCCGCCCTCACTCAGGCACCCGACGTCGTCGCCAGGCTCGTAAACATCGCGTTCAGCGCCTTGAGCAAAGCACCGTTAAACTGTGGCGCGGGGCCGAAGCCGATGACGAGGTAGTTCAGCGCGCTCTGCTGTGTCGAGCGGGCAAAGAGCGCCGCCGCCTGCCCCTTATAGGTAAAGGTCGCGCTCACGTTCTGCCATTGGCCGCTTTTCGCCTGGATCGCCGTTGGGCTGCCATCGACCTTATAGCCCGCGCCGCCATAGTAGCCAACGAGCGCCCCCGCGTCACCATAGGCCAGCGGAGCCTGGCTGACAGCGACGATCAGGCCATCCGTCCCCCGCTTCGAGACGAAGCGTGTGATGTCGACACTGCCCCCATGCAGCGACAAGCTGCCCATCTGCGTCGTCCACCCCGCCGGATATTTGATGGTGAACTGCCCGTGCGGGTCCAGATAGAGGACGACCATCCCTTTGGCCGGTGTGGGGCTGGGCGGCGCGGTGGGTGTCGCCACGACGACCGCTGCGGGGCGATGTGCGGCCAGCGCGATGGCCCCACCCCCCAGTGCCCCCACCACGACCACCGCTACCAACAGGCCCAAGAGCAGATTGCGTCGGTTCGCTGGCGCACGTGGCGGCGCGGTAAGCTGCTCGGTCGGCACGCCCATGGCCGTGACGGCGGGCGGTGGCGTCAGATATTGACCGCTCGGCACCGTGAAGGGGCTGGCATGAGTCGTCGCCAGCCCTGGCAGGTCGGGCGGCACGTCGGGTGCGACCTCGTAGGCCACCCCGCAGTTTGGACAAATGACGGATGTATCATCCGCCGTCGAGTTAACATAGCCACAGTTGGTACAGGTGCGGGTCATTGGCGCGGTTTCCCCCATGCGTGCGAAGTCGGTTGTACCACCAGCACGTTCCAGTGCCCCGGCACGTTTCACCACGCTGAAGGAAACGCGCTCACGCTGAGAACGCCGTGAGAACGCCGCCTACACCACCGCCGCATCGCCCTCTAGCGCGGCGCGGATGTGCGGGGTATGCTCTTTGAGGTGGTGCAGCAAGATGTGCTTGATGACCGCCTCCGCTGTCATCTCGCGGCCCTCGGCGGGCATCATGACGGCGGAGGTCGCCAGTTGCTCGTCGCTGAAACCACGGATCATCGCCTCGGCGCGGGCACCGCCTTCGCGCAGTTCCGTCAGCACGGCCTCGCGGGTGAGTGGGGTGGCGTCCTGGGCCATCACCGCGTTGCCCGCGTCGATCTGAGCGCGGGTGGTGGGCACGGCCTCGCCAGCGGCGGCATGTCGCACCCAACTGCCCGCGACGCGGTACGAGAGCGCGACGTGGTGCGCCACCATCAGGACCGACCAGTGCTCTTGCGCCACGGTGTGCGCCAGTTGGTCCTCGGTCGCGTCAGACAGCAGTTGCATCAACTGGGCATTCGCCGCCGCGAAGCGGTCGGCCAGGACGGTTGCGCGCTCGCTCATGGGGTCGTCCCTTTCACGCGCCGGGGTGTGCCTCAGCGCACGTGGTGGCTCCCGCGCCTTGCAGGAATTGTTGAATGAAGAGTTCGGCCAGGCCATCTGGGGTCAGCATGCCCTCGGGTCGGTACCAAAAGGTCGTGAAGTTCATCAGGCTCAGCAAAAATAGCGTCAATTGCCGTGCTGGGGTATCGCAGCGCACCACGCCCGCCTCTTGGCACGCGCGGATGACCTCTTGCACGACACCTTCATAGTAATCATGCAGTTCCATGATGGTGCGCTTATTGTCGTCGTTCAGTTCCCGATTGTCCAGCAGGGCCGTCGCGAATTTATCCTGATCGCTGAGGGCGGTGCGGGTGTGCGCGCGGATGAGGGTTTCGAGCCGTTCGCGCGGGTCGCTGATGAGCGCCAGGGCACGCTCGACCGCGAGCTGGATCTGCATCAGCGCGTCGACACATATCAGGTAGAGCAGTTCCTCTTTTTTCTCGATGTGGTGGTAGAGCGACCCTTTTTGCAAGCCCAGCGCCGCAGCGAGTTGGTGCGTGCTGGTGGCTGCATAGCCTTGCTGGCGAAAGAGCCGCGCCGCGACGCGCAAGAGCTTTTCCGCCGTCTTTTCGGGTTTCTCGCTGGTAACTTCCTTTTTCACCATCCCCCGGTCCTCACAAGTCTCTCCCCATCCCGAGCGCGCGCCGTCTCTGCCCAGCGCGCATCATGCTCTGCATTATCATATGCCAAAAAAGTCAAATAGCAATGCCCGATTATCCCACTTTTATGCATTATCTTTGGCGTGTCTATCACCTCAGGGAACGGCGAGAGTGTTTTATACTGTAGCATACTCATGCGATAGGCAAGAAGGCGGTAATCGTACCAAAGCCTGAGACTATCGCACACTCGCACCGTGAGGGAGCAACGCGCATGTCACACCCCGCCCCACGCATCAGCCCCTTCGAGCAAATTCGCCACACCGATGACGACGGCGAATATTGGTCTGCCCGCGAACTCGCCAAGCTGCTGGATTACACCAAATGGAACAATTTTGTCGATGTCATACAGAAAGCTCGCTTAGCCTGTGAGACCAGCGGCCACCAGCCCTCGGATCATTTTGCCGAGAGCGGCAAAATGATCCCTATCGGCAAAGGCGGCACCCGTCGCGTCACTGATTGGCAGCTATCGCGCTATGCCTGCTATCTCATCGTGCAGAACGGCGATCCGGCGAAAAAGATGGTCGCCATGGGGCAGACATACTTCGCCGCGCAGACGCGTCGGGCGGAGATATTGAGCGACCTTTCAGAGATGTCGGTGGCCCAGCAGCGCATCGTCCTGTGCGACCAGCTCACCGAAGCGCATGGGCACCTGGCGCAAACGCTCGACGAAATCGGCCTCGATGACGAAGATTTCAGCCCCTTCTACGGTCATGGCTGGGTCGGCCTCTATGCTATCAGTTATCGCGCGCTGCAGCGCCGACGCGGCATCCCCAGCGATGAAACCCCCATCAATTATATGACGCCCCAGGAAAGCGTGCCGAACCTGATGCGCGTGCAGCAAACCGACGCCAAGATCGTCCGCGAAAACATCACCGATGCGGATGCCGCCGGGCAAGCGCACTTCCAGGTGGGGCGCATCATCCGCCGCGCGTTGCAGGAGATGGGCGCACCGATGCCCGAAGACATGCCAAAAGAAGAGCACATCGACATCGTGCGTCGCAAGGAGGCGCGCCGCCAGCAGATCGAGGCCGAGGATCGCCTGGGACTCTGGGCGCTCTCGCCCTCAGACGAAGAAGATCCCGCCTAGCGCAACGCCGCATTCACCCACACTCGGGAGGCATACCATGACGCTGACGCGAACCTTTTTAGCCATCGAGGTCGACGAACCGACGCGGGCCTTCATGGCGGCGCGGGTGGCGACGCTGCGCCCGCTGCTGCCGAGCGTGCGGTTCGTCGCGCCCGACACGTGGCACCTAACGCTGGCCTTTTTGGGTGATTTATCTGAGGATCAGGTGGGCGTGGCCAGCACGGCGGCGATGGAGGCGGCCAGCGAGACGGCACCCTTCACCCTGCATGTGACGGGGCTGGGCACCTTTGGCGACGGCGATGCGCCACGCGTCATCTGGCTGGGGGTCGGCGGCATGGTCGCCGAGCTACGCGACGCGCAGGGACGGGTGCGTGGTGCCCTGGACCGCGCTGGGCTGCGCCAGGATGGCCGCTTCAGCCCACATCTGACGTTGGCGCGGATGCGGCGTCCGTTGCCCCCAGCGGAGGCGGCGGCCCTGCGCGAAGCGGCGACCGTCACCAGCGACGGGCCAGCTTTCACCGTCGCGCATATCGCCGTCATGCGCAGCGACCGCACTGCCGATGGGGCGCGATACACGGCCATGGCACGCGCGGCACTCGCCGGGGCATAGCACGCGGCATCAGGGCTGCGGCAACTGCGCGAGCCAGTCGCTGATGAAACGGTTGATGGCATCGAGCGAGTCGGCCATCTTGAGGAACCATTGCTCACGTGGCAGGCCCCACACGGTCCCCGCGATGATCGCATCTGAGGCCATATCGATGAGGATGATGAGGCTGCGCGCTGAGGCCAGATAATCATCGAAATCCGTCGCGATCAGGCGACCGCGACGGCGCTCGGCATTCAGCAGGGCGAGGGCGTCGATCTGCTCGGTCGTCATGGCGGGGGCGTCGGTTTGCAGACTTTGCAGGTAGGCGTTGCCCGTCAGTTCCAGCAGATTCATGGCGTAGTTCAGCAGGTCGTGCGCGTCGCGTCCGCTGCGCGTGATGGGCAGGTTCCATTGGGTCGGGCCGATGCGGCGCAAGGTCGCCGCCAGGGCGTCTGATGCCCCTTGCAGCCGTGCCAGCACATCCGTTTTGGCCATGGTCGAGGCAGGCCGTCCAATCTATGCGCGAGATCTTGACCTGCCTCACTGCACGGTCAAGCCTTATTTGCCAGCATGCGGTCCAGCGCCAAGTGTGCCCACTGTGCCGTCTCGGCGTCGACCGTCACCTGGTTGATGACCTCGCCGCGCACTAACGCTTCGAGGACCCAGCACAGATAGGCGGGATGGACGCGATACATGGTCGAGCACGGGCAGACGATGGGGTCCAGACAAAAGATCGTTTGCTCAGGATGCTCGGCGGCGAGGCGCTTCACCAGATTCACCTCGGTGCCGATGGCCCAGACCGTCCCCGCTGGGGCAGCCTCGACCTGCTGGATGATGTACTCCGTGGACCCCACGCGGTCGGCCAGGGCAACGACCTCGTGACGACACTCGGGGTGCACCAACACCTGCACGCCGGGGTAGTCTGCCCGCGCCCGTTGCACCTGCTCGGGCGAGAAACGCTGGTGGGTCGAGCAGAACCCTTTCCAGAGTATCACACGGCTCGCCAGGATGTCTGCTTCATCCCCCAAACCGCCCATCTCGCGGTTCGGGTTCCACACCACGATCTCCTTGGGGGCGATGCCCATGTCGAGCGCGGTGTTGCGGCCCAGGTGCTCGTCAGGGAAGAACAGCACGCGCTGACCACGGGCGAAGGCCCAGTCCAGCACCTTACGCGCGTTGGACGAGGTGCAGACGATGCCGCCATTCCGCCCGCAAAACGCTTTCAGATTCGCGGCGGAGTTCATGTACGTGACGGGGATGACCCCCGCTAGCGGGTGCGCCGGATCGGCGGGATTCGGGATCGTCGCCAGCGCGCCCGCCGCGTCGAGTTGCTCCCAGCATTCCTCGACCTCGGCGATGTTGGCCATGTCGGCCATCGAGCAGCCAGCGGCGGGGTTCGGCAAGATGACCTTTTGATGCGGCCCGCTGAGGATGTCGGCGCTCTCGGCCATGAAGTGCACGCCGCAAAAGACGATGTAGTCCGCCTCGGGGTGCTCCCCCGCGAACTGCGCCAGCTTGAACGAGTCGCCGCGCATATCGGCCCAGCGGATGATCTCATCGCGCTGATAGTGGTGCCCGAGGATCAGCAAGCGTTCACCCAGGGCCGCGCGTGCCGCACCGATGCGCGCCGCCAATTCATCCTCTGACAGCAGCGCGTATTCGCGGGGGATGTCGTCGGCGCGGTGCGCGCCCGCGTGGCGGGGGGCATGCGCCGTGCCCGCTGCGACGGCGGACTGCTGGGTCTTGCGCCAATCGTCGAGCACGGGCAAGATCACCTGCTCGGCGCTTTCGACGCATTCGGGTGTTATCGCCATGGTTGTTCCCTCTTTTTTCGAACACGAAGCTCACGAAAGTCCACGAAGGACACGAAAATGGATGGAAAGGAAGCGAAGAAGGGCAGAAGACTTTCGTGCTCCTTCGTGGATTTCGTGCTCGATGTCCTTCCTACTTATCACGCCCCTGCGATGAACTCTAGCGAGAGGTCGAGGCTGGGGGCGGAATGGGTGAGCGCGCCGATGGAGATGAGGTCCACCCCCGTTTCAGCGACCGCGCGAATCTTCGCTGGGTCGGTGCCGATGTTGCCGGAGGCTTCGATGATGGTCGCGGGCCGTTCAGCGCGGATGAGCGCGACGCCCTCACGCAGCAGGGCGAGGGGCATGTTGTCGAGCAAGATGGCCTCGACGCCCGCCGCCAGCGCCTCGCGTACCTGGGCCAGCGTGTCGCACTCGATCTCGACGCGCAGCAGGTGGTGGGCATGCGCGCGGGCATTGTCGATGGCCGCAGTGATGCCGCCACTGGCGACGATATGGTTGTCCTTGATCAAGATGCCGTCATCCAGGCCGAAGCGGTGGTTCGTGCCGCCGCCCATCCGCACGGCGAATTTTTCCTGCGCCCGCAAGCCGGGGGTGCTCTTGCGCGTATCCACGATGCGCGCGCCTGTGCCCGCCTTCGCGGCGACGCAGTGCGCCGTCAGCGTGGCGATGCCCGACAGCCGCCCCAGAAAGTTTAGCGCCACCCGCTCGCCGGTCAGGATGCCCCGCGCAGATCCGTTGATCGCCAGCACCTCGGCCCCCGCCGCCACGGGATCGCCATCTTGCACGCCCGATGGGAATCGCAGCTCAGCATCGATCTGGCTCAACACCTCTTTGGCGATGCGCAGGCCCGCGATGACGCCCGCCTGGCGCGTGACGATGCGCCCGCGTGCCTGTGCAGCGGCGGGCACACAGGCGAGCGTCGTCGCGTCGCCCCGCCCGATGTCCTCGGCCAGCGCCCGCGCGATGAGGTCACGGTCCAGCCACGGCTGTTCGCTGGTCATTGGTTGTCCACCACTTTCTCGCTGCGCATGATGGTACGCACGCTTTTGGCCACGACGGCGACATCGTCACGCCGATTCCAGGTATAGAAGCGGTGGCCCGCCAGCAAAGGATCGGGCATGGGGAAGTCGCGGCGGGCATGCGCGCCCCGGCTCTCGCGGCGCGCCAGCGCGGAGGCGGTGATGAGTTGCGCCGCCACCAACATATTCGCGGTCTCGATGGCCGCGCGGGTATCGTCGCCGATGTAGGCAGACTGGTCGGCCAGTTCCTGCAAGGCCGCCTCACCGCGTTGCAAGCTTCCCGCGTCGCGGTACAGCCCGACGCGCTCCCACATGATCGTCTGGATGTCTGGGCGCAGGACCGGGTCGGCCAGGGTGAGGTCATGGGCACGCACCGGCAAATATTCCCCGACGAAGGGCGCTTGGTGCGGCCAATCGCGGGCAGGGGCGGCCAGGTCAGCGGTGATGGACTCGGCGGCGCGGAAGCCGAAGACGACGCCTTCCAGTAGTGAATTGCTGGCGAGGCGGTTCGCGCCGTGGACGCCCGTGCACGCGACCTCGCCGATGGCCCACAGCCCCGGCACGGTCGTGCGCGCATCCAGATCCACCGCGACGCCGCCCATGAAGTAGTGCGCGGCGGGGGCGACGGGGATGAGGTCGCGCGTGATGTCGATGCCATACTCCGCGCAGGTGGCGGCGATGGTGGGGAAGCGCCCGCGCACCAGATCCGCGTCCAGGTGGCGCAGGTCCAGCCAGACGTGGTCGCTCTCCTCGTGCAGCATCTCTTGCAAGATGGCGCGGGCGACGACATCGCGCGGCTCTAGCTCGGCGTCGGGGTAGCGCAGCATGAAGCGTTCGCCCCGTGCGTTGCGCAGGTACGCGCCCTCGCCGCGCACCGCCTCCGAGATGAGGAAGGCCGGGGCATCGGGCACGGGCGGCACCAGCACGGTGGGGTGAAACTGCGCGAATTCAAGGTCCGTCAGCGCCGCGCCCGCGCGATAGGCCAGCGCCAGGCCATCGGCGGTGGCACCAGGGGGATTCGAGGTGCGCCGCCACAGGCGACCCGCGCCGCCATTCGCCAGCGCGACGGCCCGCGCGGTGACGGTCTGGGGCACATCGTTCGCGTCCAGCAGCCGCACGCCGACGCACGCGCCATCCGCCATGCTCAGCGCCGTCACCAGCGCGCCCTCATAGATGGTGATGTTGGGCCGCGCCCGCACCGCCGCGACCAGGGCACGCTCGATCTCGGCACCCGTGGCGTCGCCATGGGCATGCAGCACGCGATGGTGACTGTGTGCCGCCTCGTGGCCGAGCGCCAGGGGGGCGACGTCCGCGACGCGCGCCTGGCCATCCGCCGTCGCGTCGGGGCTGGCGGGGTCGAACTGCGTGCCCGCCGCGATCAACCAGGCCACCGCCGACGGACCGCCCTCGGCCAGCAGCCGCACGGCCCGTTCGTCGCAGTGGCCCGCACCCGCCCGCAAGGTATCGGTGACGTGGCTGGCGGGCGAATCTTCGCTGCCCACCGCCGCCGCCAGGCCACCCTGCGCATAGCGCGTGTTGCTCTCGCCGAGATGTTGCTTCGTCAGCAGCGTCACGGCCTGGGTCGTGGGCAGCCGCAGCGCCAACGAGATCCCCGCGATGCCACCACCGATGATGACGACATCCGCGTCCGTGCCGCCCGAAGGGTGCTCCATTGCCGGTCCTCCCTCATCATGTGAAGGACCAAACAGCGGCCTTCAGTGAGTCATTCTTTTACTTCGTGTACAAATGACACGAAGTCGATACTGGGATTATACCATCATCGCCAGCGTTAAAACAAGGTTATGGTCAGCGGGGAAAGAGGCAGCAGCAATGGGAATGAAGAAAACATCCGATGAGATGTGCATATGATGTCTAAAACAAGCTATCAGCGATCGAAGGGGGAAAGCGGGTAGCGGCGTATGCCTGCTCATGGGGTAAATGGTGCTGCGGCTGAGGATGTATCTGGGAGTCTTCATCAACGGCATCCGCGTGAGGGGGTAGGGCGGTGTGAGCACGGCGACCCCATTCACGGTGCTCGCGCGTTAAACTGTATAGAGGGGGAAGGATGCGCGGCGTCCTTCCCCCGCCCTCTGGTATGGTATTTCTGTGAGGGGGCGACCCCCTGGACCCACGAGGCTCGCAAGAGCCGCGACGAAAGGATGAAGTGCCCGGCGGTTGCTTGATGCGCGCGTTTCCCGGCGCATCGCACACGCACGCGACACTTCGCAGCGAGCATGCAACCGCTATCATCGGCTGGCCGCAAGCACAACCTTGCCACCCTCGCCAGCACACCATTCGATGTCTTGGTCATCGGGGGCGGGGTCACGGGCGCGGGCGTCGCGCTAGACGCCGCCGCCCGTGGCTACCGTGTCGCGCTGGTCGAGAAGAATGACTTTGCCAGCGGCACCAGCAGTAAATCGACGAAGCTCGTCCATGGTGGCATCCGCTATCTGCCCAACTTCGACTTCGCCCTGGTGCACGAGGGCGTGATCGAGCGGGGGATATTGCTGCAAAACGCGCCCCATCTGGTGCATCCGCTCGCCTTCGTGCTGCCGATCTACCGGGGCGACCGGCACCCAGTGGGGATGCCCTTCTCGACGCCGGGCGGCGTGGGGCTGGGCACGCTGCTGGATATGGGGCTGTGGATGTACGACCTGATGTCGGGCAAACACAGCATTCGGCGGCATCGACGGCTGAGCGCCGCCATGGTGTTGTGCTATCTGCCCGATCTGGTGACGAACGATTTAAAAGAAGGATTCATGTACTATGACGCGCAAACGAACGACGCGCGGCTGACCGTGACGCTGATGCGCACCGCCGCGCGCTATGGGGCCACGATCGCGAACCACGCCGAGGTCACGGCCTTTGATGAGGTCGCGGGCACGATTCACGCCGCCCAGGTGCGCGATGCGCTGACCGGCGAAGAAATGACCGTGCGGGCACGCCACATCGTGAATGCCACGGGCGTCTTCGCCGAACGCATCGAGGCGCTGACGGGCGTCACACCGCAGATCAGCATCGAGCCAAGCAAGGGCGTCCATCTCGTCTTCGCGCGTGAAGACATTCAGATGGGGGACGCGGCCATCGTTTTGCCCGAAACAGAGGATAAACGCATTCTGTTTCTGGTGCCGTGGGAATCGCGTGTGGTGTTTGGCACGACGGATACCGGGTCGGGCGACCTGGACCACCCCACGACCTCCCCGGCGGACATTGCCTATCTGTTGAAATATCTGAATCGCTATCTCGCCAAACCCGTGACCGAGGCGCACATCATCAGCACCTATGCGGGCTATCGCCCCCTGGTGAAGCCGCGCAACCAATCCAGCGATATGACCGCGAAACTGTCACGCACCCATGCGGTGCTGCAAAGCCCATCGGGCCTGGTGTCGATCGTTGGGGGCAAACTCACCACCTATCGCCGGATGGCGCAAGACACGGTGGATGTGCTGAGCCGCCGCGATGGCACCGCGCTGGCGCACCCCACCATGGCGCTGCGGCTCCAGGGCAGCGAGGGCTGGGAGCACGCGCAAGGGGCGGTGGAGGCGCGCGGTGCGCGGCTCGGGCTGGCCCCAGCGGTCGTGCGGCACCTCAGCGCCAACTATGGCACCGATGCCGAGGGCGTGCTGGATCTCGTTGCCACCACGCCCGCCTTGGCGACGCCCTTGGTAGTGGACCTCCCGTACCTCCAGGCCGAGGTCGTCTATGCCTGTCGCCATGAGATGGCGATGACGCCCTACGACATTTTGGCGCACCGTACGTCCATCATCCTCGAAGACCGGCAGCAAGGGCTGGGCTGCGTCGACCAGGTCGCCGCGCTCATGGCCCCAGAGCACGGCTGGTCACCGGACGAGCAACACGCGATGGTCGCCGCCTATCGCGCCGCGCTCCAAGCCGAACAGACCGCACCGGGGGCGCAGATGGCGCGGTCATGACGGGCGAGCGCGATGACCATCACATGAGGCCGATGGGGGCGATCATCTCGGGTTCG
>JBBQSR010000048.1:0-12766 GCA_038234855.1 Ktedonobacterales bacterium
GAGGATGGCCTGGAGGGCCTGATCGCCAAGGACCTGCTGACCCCCGCCACCGCCGAGATGGCCGGGGATGACACCATTCGCGCCGACGAGCCGCGTTACCTCTTTCGCCACCCCATGACGCGCGACGTGGTCTATGACGCCATGCCCCGCACCCGTCGCGCCCACGAACACCGCCGCTTCGCCGAGTGGCTAGAGCGCTTCGCCGCCGGACGCGAAGAAGAATACGCCGAACTCTTGGCGCGCCACTATGAAGCCTATTACCAGCAAGCGAACCTCGCCCGTGCCCGTGACCCCGAGCGCCGTCGCGCCATTCGCGCCAAGGTGACGCTCTATCTGGAAATGGCGGGCGACGAGGCGATGATCCGCCAGGCCACCCGCGCCGCCGCCCGCAGCTATTCGCGCGCCATCACCTTGCTCTTAGAGGACGGCGCGACGGCGCGGGCCACCAACCGCGACGACCTCATCTCGCTCTATGCCCATCGGGGTGACGCCCGCGCCCTCCACTCCGCTGGTGACGCGGCCTATGCCGACTATAAAGCCGCCCTGGCGATCTGGCGCGACTACCCCGACGCGGATGGCTGCACGCCCGAGGAAGAGCGGCAGACGGGCATGCGCCTCTATCGGCGACTGGTGACGTTGCCCGCGCGCTATGCCAGTTGGTTCCGCGCCGCGCCCCCCCATGAGGAACTGCGCGACTATCTGCAAGCGGGGCTCGACCTCGCCCGCGCCGATGGCGACGAGGATTCGCTGGATCTGGCGGCGCTGCTGGCGGCGCAATCGTTCTTTTGGTGGTCGTGGCCCCAGGGGCGCGGGCAAGACCAATTGCGCCAAGCCCTCGCCAGCGCCGAGGAAGCCGTCGCCATCACCGAGCGTGCCGACGACCCGCGCGCCGCCTCCGAGGCGCTCGATGCCCTGGGCAACATGCAGGCCACCGTGACGAATCTGCGCGGCTTCCTGGCCAGCCAGACACGCCGCCTCTACTGGGCCGCGCGCATCGAGGATCGCAGCGAGGTCATCGACATCCACAATGAGGTCAGCGCCGCCCACCAGATGGTCGGTGCCTATGGCCGCGCGGTGGAGCACGCGCGCATCGGTCTGTCGCTGGCCGAGGAGATCGAGAACGACATCTTGCGCGCCCAGGCATTGCAGCGCCTCGTCATCACCTACTATGAATGGGATCACTGGGCCAACGCCATCAATGACGGGGAACTGTTCCTGGCCGTCGCCGCACGCACGCCGATGGTGACACAAAACCACTACCGTTGGGGTGCGCTGGCCTACGCCGTCGCCCTGCTGCGCACAGGCCAGACCGACCGCGCGGAACGCGTGCAGCGCAGCCTAGATGATGTGCCCGCCACCGGGGAGTCGCAATACGTCCCGGTCTTTCGCGCGCGGGTGCAATTAGCCCAGGGCAACCTGGCCGAGGCCGAGCCGCTGCTGCGCGCGGCGCTGGAGGTCGGCGCGGGGCGACACATCTTGCCCGCGCTGCTGGCCGAACTGGCGGAACTGGGCGCGCGGCTCGGTCGGCGTGACCTCACCGAGGAATTTGGCCAGCAAGCGGTGAACGTGGCCGATGGCGCGGGCGCGGAAAAGCCGCTGGCCCAGGCGCTGCGGGCGCGCGGCCTGGTGGCCCTGGCCGACGCGCGCTACCCCGATGCCGCGCGCGACCTGGGCGACGCGCTCACCCGCTTCACCGACCTCGGCACGCTGTGGGAAGAGGCACGCACCCGCTATGTGCTGGCCGAGCTAGCGCGTCGCCAGGCCAGCGATGGCACGGCGAACGACGCGCTCCACGCGGCGCTGCACCTTTTCGAGCAGGTCGGGGCCGTGCGCGACATCGCGCGGGCAAAGGCCGCGCTGGCGGGCGGCGACATCCGCCTGCCGTGACGGCATCCGCACGCTAGCCGTCTCGCCCCTTCGCGCGTCTCCCGTTACCCATGCGGATAGATAGCCTGCATCATCTCGACATTCAAGAGATCGGTGGAGGCAAAAAGCGAGCTGATGTAATCCTTCACCCCTGGGCCGCCGGTCAATGCGAGCCAGATCGGCCCGTTGTTTGGGGCGACATCCAGGGTAAAGTGCAAGAATGGGCAACAGAGGTGTTCGGTGCTGATGTATCGCGCTGCCGCCATCAGCATCTGTGCATTTGCGGGCAGGCGAAAGCGAAACCCATTGGGTAAATCGGCTACTTCTTCGACGGCGGCATAGACCGCTTTTCCGGCTGTGCGCCATTCCTCCTGCTGCTCAGCGGGAATGGCGTTGGGGGTGCACGCGATGGGGATATGCTCTTCCGGTGCTTGGGGAATCGACATGTTATACCTCTCTTATAGGATTCACCTGGTTTGCCGAGTTTCATTTCTCGGCCTATAATCAAGGCTAACACTTAAACTTTGGTTTAAGTCAAGGGGGGAATTGCATGCCGTATATGTCTATCGGTGAGGTGGCGGACAAAGCGGGCATCGCCGCCTCGGCAATCCGCTTTTATGAGCGCCAGGGGGTGTTGCCCGCAGCGCAACGGGTGCATGGGCGGCGACACTATCAAGCCGATGTCCTTGAGCACATTCGCATCGTGCAGATGGCCCAAGCGGTGGGGTTTAGCATCGAGGAAATTCGGCTGCTGCTGCACGACTTTCCCGCTGGAACGCCACCCTCGCTGCGCTGGCAGCGTTTCGCTGGGCAGAAGTTGACCGAGATCGATGCCTTGCTGCGCCGGGCAAACGCCATCAAACAGATCTTACAGCAAGGGCTGCAATGCCAGTGTGCCACCTTCACCGAATGCCTGGCGATCGTCGATGCAGCGGAACCGCCCGCTAGCGAACCCTGATAGCGACGGCACCGCGTCAACCGGAAGGGGGATGGCGGTCAGGCACACCAGCCGCTAGAATGGCCGAGTGATCACCAGTTGATACGTCCACCAGAGCACGATGATGAGGGAAACAACACTGAGTTCAGGATGCGCGGCAATGAGCGGGGCCAGGAACACCACCGTTGCGCCAAAGACGAGCGCCGAAAGCACGGTGCCTAGGGTCGCCGTGCTCAGCCATCGCCAGTGGTGCGAGCGCGCCGCCATTCCCACTAAAACGACCCACGCGAGGAGCAAAAGCGAGAATCCCGGCCCCAGATATTCCCATAGGTGTTGTTGTATGGGGGTCACACGGCACGGGCTTTCGCAGATATGCGGCTGAGCGAACGCGAGAAACCCCAGCAGGAACACGCCGCCACCGAGCGCTGCCACCCCATGAGCCAAACGGAGCATCGCTTCACCTCCCTCCTCAACCGATCAGCATTCAACATGAAGACGTGGCAGCGAGACGGGAAGACACGTACAAGCCCCCATTCCCTTGGATATCGCTACGCGCATGTCACGCCCCACAGGCAAGCGATGACGGCACAAACGATGGATGATATCTTCGTGGAGGATACGGAATAACGCATATTGCGGTCAAAAATTGTCGTCAAGCGGGGGAAAGTGAGAGGCGAGGCCATTGCTGGCCTCGCCTCATAGGGTATCTGGTGCCGATGGAGGGACTCGAACCCTCACCCCCTTGCGGAGAGCAGATTTTGAGTCTACCGCGTCTGCCATTTCGCCACATCGGCTCATGGGCACAGTATATCTCCTGGGGAGGGGCTTCGTCAAGCAGCAAAATCTTTAGGGAGTGGCAATGAAGGCGGTGATAGGATAGAATAGGCAGATGAAATGCACGCAATGTGGCCAGACCGAAGGCCAAGTAAAAGTCGGTCACAATACCTCAGGCACCCAACGCTACGGGTGTCACAACTGCGGCCACAAATATACGCCAGTGCCGAAGCATCATGGTTACGATGAGGATATACGGCAACAGGCGCTGCGCCTGTACATTGATGGAGTCAATCTGCGACGCATCGAGCGGATATTAGGAGTGAGTCGCCAAAGTGTCGCTAACTGGGTCAAAGAAGCGGCACAAGCTGTGCCAGCCTTACCCCCAACGCCCCAAGCGGCCATCCGTGTGGCGGAACTCGATGAGTTGTACCCCTTTGTTGGGACAAAAAAAACCGCATCTACCTCATTACTCAGGTAGATCGCACGACGCGCTGCTTCTTAGGATGGTGCGTTGCCCTGGACCGGGACACCGCCACGTTGCAAGCCGTGGTCAACGCCGCTCCCAGTGCCCACCAGTATTACTCCGATGCCTGGGCGGGATATGGAGGGGTGGTCTATTTCCCCGGTCAGCAGGAGGGCTTACCCAACAAAACCCAAACCTATAGTGTCGAGGCGGGCAACGCTGAATTACGCCATTATTTAGCGCGCTTAGCCCGTGCCTCGCGCTGCTTTTCGCGCACCTGGGATGCCCTACGCGCAGCGGTCAAGCTCTTTATCTTGGCGTGGAATCGGCGGCAACTCGCCCGCCATCAGCATCCCCAGTATCATCCCCCTGTTGCTGAATTTCTATGTCCATGATATTTGCCACTCCCAATCTTTACAGATTCCGGACGCTCTTTTGCTAGACAATGCCCCGAGGCATCTGGTAGAATGAAGGGAGAGATGCACTCATGCACAAGGATGGCCAAGCAAACAACAGCCGAGGCATTTCTCGTCATCCGGTGGTGATGACGGCATGCGTTCATCATGTGGTAAGCAACGTCGCTTGCCGTGGGCGTGTGTTTTGCGGCCTCAACGTGGAGGTTATCCCGATGCGACTTCGTGGTTTACGCCAGGCGCGCCAGCGCCAGGGCATCAGCATCAGCCAATTGGCAGATCTCTCGGATCTGCGGCGCGAAACGATCACCCGCTACGAACAAGGACAAGAAGATGCCGCTCCGGCGCTCATCCGTCGCTTGTCCGCACTGTTGCGCATCACCCAAGCGGAATTGATCAATGGCCTGCCGCATGTCCCCACCGCAGCACCAACACGCGTTACCGCGTAAGAATAGCTGGGGGGCGGTGAGTGAAGCATTCGCTCGTCGCCCCCTACGCATACCCCCGGTTCGGGCCATGCCGCCGACTGGGCCTGCTGCTTACTCCCCCGTCAGCGCATCTTCCAGGTACAGCAGCCCACTCTCGTCGTCATAGGCGAAGAGTTCGGCGTAGCGCGCCCAGTCGATAGCCGTGCCGAATTGGCGCTCGGCCTCGTCGGGGCTGAAGTGTTCTTCCAGTTGCTCGCGGATCTCGTCGGAGTCCAGTTCGTGGTCCTCGGCGGTGGCGAGGGTGTCCGCGATCTGGCGGATCAGGGCGATATGCGCGAGCGCTTGCTGACGAAAGAGCGTCTTGTCGGTCTGGTCGTCGCCCTCCGCCAATTGCTTGCCCGCATCGGAAAGCACCAGGTCGCCCCCGGTCGCCTCGCCAAAGCCCAACAACTCGATGGCCTCGACGATGGGCAGCAGATCGTCGATCTCAAGCTGCAATTCGCGGCCCAGCACGAAGAGGTCTTCGCGACCGCCTGCCCGCAGCACACGCTCGGCCAGGCCATTGATGACGCCGATCTTCACATGCGGCAGCGTCTGGTAATTTTTCGCGGCGGACTTGGCCCGTTCGGGCGTCGTCGTGCCACCCGTGCCAGCGTTCACGCGCCCGGCCATCAGGTCAGCGGCATCTTCGTCGGGCTGCGTGATGATGGTGTAGACCAGATCGATCAACGCCTCGGCGGCGGGCGTCTTGGTGCCGCGCTCCGCCAGCGGGATGCCGGTCAAGATCGCCCGGATGCGCCCCGGATCGTGCCCCATCACCACGATGCGGTCCGCCATGAAGACCGCCTCCTCGATGCTGTGGGTGATGAGCAAGATCGCCTTCGTGGGGATGCGCCCCTCGCGCCACAGCCGCATCAGTTCGTTGCGCAGATTTTCCGCCGTCAGCACATCCAACGCGCTGAAGGGTTCGTCCATGAAGAGCAGTTCGGGCTGCACCACCAGGGCGCGGGCGAAGCCGACGCGCTGGCGCATGCCGCCCGATAGCTCCTTGGGGTAGGCGTCCTCGAAGCCGTCGAGGCCGATGGTGTCGATGGCGGCCAGCGCCCGCTTCGTCTTTTGCGTGCGGGTCAGGTTGGGCTGCGCCTCTAGCCCCAGTTCCACGTTTTCCAGCACGGTCAGCCAGGGAAAAAGCGCGAAGGTCTGGAAGATCAGCGCGAGATTGGTGTTCGGGGCCGTCACCTCGGTGCCACGATAGCGCACCGAGCCATCCGACGCGCGGATGAGTCCACCCAAGATGCGCAGCAGCGTCGATTTGCCCGAACCCGATGGCCCCAGGATGGCGACGAACTCGCCGCTCTTCACCTGGATGCTGATGTCATCGAGCACCAGCACCCGCTGCTGCTCATTCTTCGCGTCCGTGCCGTAATATTTCGCCACGTGCTCGGCTTCCAGCAGGATCTCGCCCGCGTCTTTGGTGCGGCCATTCGCGCGCATGCGTGCCAGGTTCGCCATGGGTTGCTACCCTCCCTTTTAGCCGAGTGCGTACTTGCGGTCGGCCAGATTGTACATCCTGCGCCAGACCAGCCGATTGATGGTGACGACGATGGCCGCCATGAAGATGGTGCTGGCCAGCAGCACCGCCAGATGGTTCTGCGCGGCGGATTGCGCGATCAGCGACCCCAGCCCCAGTGTCGCGTGCGTCGAGCCATTGAACTGCACGAACTCCGCGACGACGCTGGCGTTCCACGCGCCGCCACTGGCCGTGATGAGGCCCGTCACCAAATAAGGGAAGACACACGGCAAGATCAAGGTGCGCCAGCGCCGCCAGCCCGTCACCTGGTAGACCCGCGCCGCCTCGCGCAGGTCCGTGGGGATGCTCGACGCGCCCGCGATGATGTTGAAGAGCATGTACCACTGCGTCCCCAACAGCATCAGCAAGATGGCCGCGAACTCGATGCCCGCTGGCAGCCGCAACAACCCGATCAGCAGGATGGGAAAAAGCGCCGTCGCGGGGATGGACGCGACGACCTGCACCACCGGCTGCAAGCGGCGCGACCACTTGGGGTTGGTGCCGATGGCGACGCCCAGCGGCAGCGTCCACGCCAGCCCCAGCGCCAGCGTCACCACCGTGCGCAGGAAGGTCAGCAACCCGCCCAGCAGGATCTGCCCCCAGTCATGCACCGAAACCTGCGCCAGCAGCTTCACCGCGTTGAAGACGCCAAAGAGCGCGCCAGCGACGATGAGCGCCGTAACGGCCCAGCCCGCGACCGTCGCCGCCGTCACGCGACGCGGCACCGCCTCGCCCTCTGTCATCAATGACAACGTCTCACCGGGGACGATGCGGTCCAGCACCAGATTGAAGCGATCCATGAAGGGCCGCCAGAAGCGGGTGGTGAATTGTTCCAGCAAGGCCGAACGGCGCAGGAAGTCGAGCACTGGGGATTCAGGGGTATCGCTGCTTTTCGTCTGCTCGAACTTGAATTTGTCGCTCCACGCGACCAGGGGCCGCCAAAAGAGCAGATCGAGCAGGATAATGACCAGCACCAGCGTACCCAGCCCCAGGATCAGCGCCCGGACATCGCCGCGATTCGCCGCCGTTTGCAGATATGAGCCGATGCCCGGTAGACGAAACGACCGCTTACCCAGCGTCAACTGCTCCGCCGCCATCAGGAAAAACCAGCCGCCCGCCCAGCTCATCATGCTATTCCAGACGAGGCCGAGCATGCCGAAGGGCAGTTCCAGGCGGGTGAAACGCCGCCAGGGCGTCAGGCGATAGACCGTCGCCGCCTCTTGCAGGTCCAGTGGCAGCGTCTTCACCGAATGGTAGAAGCTGAACGTCATATTCCACGCCTGGCTGGTGAAGATCAAGATGATCGCCGACAATTCCACGCCCAGGCTCGAATTCGGGAAGAGCGCGATCAGCGCCAGCACGACGCCAGGCAGGAAGGACAAAATCGGGATGCTCTGCAAGATGTCGAGCATCGACACCATGATGGACCGCGCCCGCGCGTTCGTCGCGGCGACATGCCCATAGACCAGCGTGAAGGTCAATGAGAGGATGTAGGCCAGCACCATCCGCAGCAGCGAATAGCCCGCGTAGAGCGGCAGCACGGCGGGGCTGAGGCTGATGACCGTATCGGTGGAGTGTGCCGTGGCGCGGCCCGCGCCCGCGATGATGAGCGCGACCAGGCCGACCAGCCCGACGATGACGGCGACATCCGCCAGACCCGGCTGGCGCGTGGGGGTGACGGTCGCCTGTGGCCCCGTATTGGTTTCGCGCTGCTCGCGCGTGGTGGAAGGAATGGGGGAACGCTGAGGGCGGTTCTGCTCCTCGGTGCGCTCCGGCAGATAGATCTGGGCCATCGCCCACCTCCTGCGTCAGGAATGTTGGGGTGCCAGGCACCCGCTCAGCGTCAGAGCGGGGCTGGTCCATTCCTGCGCCGGATCAGTCGATCCGGGTGGGGGCAATGGACGGCCCACGCGCTGGCGCGCATGGTTTGCCATCGGTGGTCAAGTCGGGGGTCGCCGCAGCGGTGCGGCGACGACTACTCGGGCCAGCGTCCATAAGTGCTTTCTGCTCCTTAGCTGCGATCATCTGCCATGGGGAACGAGGGCATAAAAAAAAGCCCCTTCCGAGCGCATGCTCATGAGGGGAACCATGCGGTAGCCCAGCGCGCCGAACGCACGCCTCAGCCACTCGCACCGCGTCGCCCCCTCACCCGAATGAGCTTTGGCACCGCGCACCGTAGAGAGCACCAGAGATGATCTCAGCCGCTTTGAGCAACGCCTTAATTCGGCGATGCCTGTCCTGACCATCGGCGTCTCTCGACGTTGCTGATCAGCGGCCTATTGTCACGCGGACGCCTCACCTATCAAGGCAGGCAATCGGTCCAGGACACCACGCCACAACACGGCATCTGCGTTGTTTGGTATCCACTTACATGATAAGCCTCGCCACCAAAGAAGTCAAGAGAGGGAGCGGCATTAGGAGGAATGGGGGGGATTTCACGGTAAATGTCATGCCCGCATGCTCACGACCACCTTGGCGGCTCTTGAAAGTCCATCACCTCAATCGTATCCCCAATACGGACTACCCCTGTCTCACCAGAGAGGAGGTATTGTCCAAACAAGACGTTGTGGTCAAAGGTGCGATAACGGGCCAATGTGGTGAGTGGTTCCTTGCCAGTCATCACTCCTCGCAGGGGATCGACGGTGGTGATGGCGCAGCGATCACACGGCTTTACGGCCTGAAAGTGCCGATCACCGATCCGCAACACGCGCCAGGCGTCTTCCGCGAACGGTGGCACCCCCGCAACGACCAGATTGGGGCGAAACCGCTCCAGGGGGACGGGCGTTTCCAATCGCTGATTGAGATCAGCCAGAGAGCCTTCGCCCAAAAGGTGATACTGAAAGCTGGTGAAGGCGGCCAGGTCGTGATGGTCCGCACGTTCCACTCCGGCACGATGCTCGGCACCCTCAGGCATAAAGACCAACCGGCAGACGACACCCAGCAATGTCTGAAACCACGCATCGGCTGCATCACTGGCGGGAATGGCCTCGCAGGTTCCCTCATACCACCGCACGACAACCGACTGTGCATGGGGCACCTGAATCTGCAAAGAAATGCACAACAATGGCATAGCAGGAGCCGAGATCTCCAAATGATCCTCAGCTAAAGCGACCACCACACTCGCAAGACGGGGATAATCAAACTGGTGAAGGTCTGCGCCGTGGTCATTGATGAGCATCCACCGCCGGTCATAGCGCAGACCACGTTCGTCTATGTACGCTTCTTGGACATCCACTCCCGCACATGCCTTGATAGGATAGATGCGAATGCGGCTCAAAAAGGGCCTAGACATACAGTTTGCTCCCATCTCGTGGTATGGCAATTTTGCGGTGAGCATGTGGGCAGAGAGACCGACGCTATTCATATGCTCCCAGCGTTATTTTGAGAGAATGGCTTGATTTCATCTTACCGCAAGAAGCGCCAGAAATCGCCGCTCAGGCCCACCGACTCGAAAATCTGTTGCGCTTGCTCAGGGGTACGCTTGGTCCAGCCGGGTTCCAGGTAGTGCCCATACCATCGCTGGGCGAGCTGCCACGCCTGCGCGGCGGGGATGCTGTGCGCCTGGGCGATATGGTGCCGCTGATTCCATGCCGCGATGTCCGCCCCATTGGCGAAGCACAGTTGCATCGCGCAGGTATAGATGACGTTATCCCACAGATGCGCCATGGGCACACAAAAGTTGAGCGACCAATCATCCTCGACCAGTTGCCCCTGCCGCACATGAATGGTCAACGGCTCGCCCTCGCCGCCGCTATTCGTGCGGATCGTGACATCTTCCGTGGGAAAGAGCGCGGCGATGCCCAGCGAGCACCAGCCACAGTTCCCCCACCACGACCGTTCGCCTGCCGTCACCCAAAAGGCGGTTGTCGCCGCCGAGAAGGGATGCGCCACCCACACCGCTGTGGTTCCGGGGTGCAGCACCAACGCATGCTCATCGGCGAGGTGCTGAAATGACGCCGCGACGGCTTCGGGGGGTTGCCCCAATGCCTGCGCCACCTGCGCGACATCGGGCGCGTACCCCTGCTGCGCAAAGGCGCGATTGATCTGCGTGCGCACCTGCTGATCCAGTTCTGGATTTGTCATGGTCATGACCACCTCGATTCGTTCAGAAATGTCTGCCCAAGCGGGTAGCGTTCACCCCCGCGCGCCAAAGATGGCGCGGCCCACCCGCACCAGCGTCGCGCCCTCGGCGATGGCGGCGGGGAAGTCGTCGGTCATGCCCATCGACAGTTCCTGCCAGGATGGGCCGACCTCAGCCAGCAGCATATCGCGCAGTTCGCGCAAGCGGCGAAAGATGGGCCGCACAGCCTCGGGGTCATCGGCGATGGGCGCGACGGTCATCAATCCCACGCCGCGCAGATGGGGCAGCGTGCTGATGGCCCGCGCCAGCGACAGGGCCTCGGCCACCGTGACGCCGTGTTTGGTCGCCTCGCCCGCCACATTCACCTGCACCAGGGCGGGGACGACGCGCCCACGCTCCCCCGCGATGCGGTCGATCTCGCGGGCGAGGTCGATGCCGTCAACGCTATGGATGCGCGTAAAGTGGTCCAGTGCGGCTCGCACTTTGTTGCGCTGCAAGGTGCCGATCATCTCCCAGTGCGCGTCGGGCAGGGCGAGTTGGGGAATCTTCGTCGCCGCCTCTTGCACGCGGTTCTCGCCGAAATGGCGCGCCCCGGCGGCATAGGCCGCGCGGATGGCGGCGGGCGGCAGCGTCTTCGTCACGGCGATGAGCGTCACCGTGGCGGGGTCGCGCCCGGCGGCCTCGGCGGCACTGGCGATGCGTGCCCGCACGGCGACCAGGTTCGCGGCGATGTGGTCGGCGGAAAGCGATTCGGCGGTCATGTGGTGTTCCTGGCGCGTGAAATGGCTAGTCGGCGAGGGGGTCGCGTTCGGGGCGGGCGTCGCGCTGCATCAGGGCGTCGACCAGGGTGTGCGCGTCGGCACCGTCGAAGAAGGCGCACAAGGCCTGGGCGATGGGCATCTCGATGCCGTGACGCGCGGCCATCGCCACGGCGGCGCGGGCCGTCACCACGCCCTCAGCGACCGAGTGACGTTCGCCCAGGACCTGCGCCAGCGAGCGCCGCGTCGCCGCCAGTTCGCGGCCCAACGAATAGTTGCGGCTGAGCGGGCTAGAGCAGGTGGCGATGAGATCGCCCAGACCCGCCAGCCCCGCCAACGTCATGGGGTTCGCGCCCTCAGCGACGGCCAACCGGACGATCTCGGCGAGGCCGCGCGTCATGAGCGCCGCCTTGGTGTTGTCGCCGAATCCCAGACCATCCGCGCCACCGATGGCGATGGCGATCACGTTTTTCAGCGTGCCACCCAACTCCACGCCCACCACGTCATCGGTGGAGTAAACGCGCAGCCGCTGCGACGCGAAAAGATCCTGCATCAGCCGCGCGGTGGCGGGGTCAGCGGAGGCGACGACGCTGGCGGCGGGCTTGCCCTCGGCGATCTCGCGGGCGAGGTTGGGGCCGCTGAGCGTGGCCAGGCGGTCGCGCGGGCCAGGGGGCAGTTCGGCGTGCAGCACCTCGGTCATGCGCGCCAATGTGCCCAGTTCCAACCCCTTGCTACATGAGATGACGCTGGCACCGGGCGAGATGAAGGGGGCTGCCTGGGCGGCATTCGCGCGCATGCGCTGTGAGGGGGCGACGAAAACGACCACCGCCGCGCCCGTCACCGCGCTCGGCAGATGCGCCGTCACCGTCACTCCGGCGGGGAGCGTGATGCCCGGCAAGAAGGTCGCGTTTTCGCGGTCGCGCTGCATCGCCGCCGCGCGCTCGGGCAGATATTCCCACAGCGTGACGGGCAAACCCTTCTGCGCCAGGCCACACGCCAGCGTGGTGCCCCAGGCCCCCGACCCCAGCACGGCGATCCCTTGCATCTCTCGACCACCCCTTCGTTGAACGGCGTCGTTCGCGTCGCCTGGGGAGTAGTATAACATATGCGACCGAGTGAGCCAGCCTACCGCCACAGCTTTTGCCACAAGGGGACCAAGCCAGCGCGGCTTGGCACGGCTCATGCAGTGAGTGAGCGAGCACAAGAGGGATGGGTGTGCCCGCCTCGTGTTTTCATCATGCCTCGTTGTATCTGATCGTTCGCCGCAGGGATGCGTGTCGCGCTTGCGCAGAGAAAAGAGAAGCCTATGTCCTCATCCGCGCCACCGCCCGCCGGTTTGCCCGCCGCGCGCATCGTCTCGGTGACGACGCGCACCCTGTGGCAGCTCGAAATACTGGACCGTGTAGGGCTGCCCGTTTAGGGCGCTGGTTTCCGCGAACTCCTCGGTCAGCGGATAGCCCTGCTGGGCCAGGT
>JBBQSR010000049.1:0-12563 GCA_038234855.1 Ktedonobacterales bacterium
GTGGTGGTGGTGGCGACACTGCTGCTGCCGGGCACGTCACAGGCCGCCAGCAACAAGGCTGGCACCCCAACGAGCATGGCGATGCGGGCCGTCCAGCGGGGCCAATGGGACGATGAACGTGTGTGTTGCATCCGTTCGCGGCTGAAAGCGTCGCAGCGATGCTGAACGCCTGGGTGGTAGCCGCTCCCCCTTTCTTGATGAAGGCAAGGTGAAGAATTCTCGGGCGTGATGCCACGCCGGAGGGGTCCTTGTGAGCATACTGCATCATCCATCCCAGCGCGAGGCGAATGCCAGTGACGCATATCACTTTGCCTCGTTTTGTGAACCAGATCACACGCCCGTCTTCACACGTCATCGCCATCCTCGCGGGGGATGATGGTGAACTTGTTCACACCCTTCCGAAATTGTGCGGGTCTTCCTTGCCACTCCATCCCCACGCTGCTATGCTCAAAAACGACAGCCCATCCAACATGTCCCGGTCAAACGGGTACACCCGCATCCCCGCGTCGTGTCGGCCATTGGCGCGGTCGGCGGACACCTACTCACCCGACAGCGTCGATGCGCTGGGCGGTGGGGGGCCGGGGAGCGGCATCATCTATGGGCACGACTCGAAGGAGATTTTTGCGGATGTTCATGCATCATTGGTTTGGTCGGCGCGGGGGAGTGCGCCCGTTGGCGCTCGGTGTGGCGGTGATCGTCGCGTCCATCGCGTTCGCGGGGTGCGACCTGTCGAGCCTGACGGGCGGCACCAGTTGCACACCCCAGACCTGCGACTACTTCGTCAACACACTGGTAGCGGTGAATGGCACGGGCGGTGCGACCCTGCTGGCCGACACGGAAAAAGCCGTCTACCAATATGATGGCAGCAAATGGGCCAAGGTCGGCGCGGAAACGGCAACGCAGCGCGGCAACGGGCTGCTGGCCTCGCCGAGCTTCACCACCGACAAGACGCTCTTTTTGGGCAACAGCACCTCGACCGATGGCGGCGTGACGTGGGCACCGCTGTGCGCCGTCGTCACCGCCCTCTCGCCGAACTTTGGCAGCGACCACACGGTCTTCGCCGTGGATGCCACGGTGAATGGCACGGTCGCCACCACCGGCACGCCGACGTCCACGACCCCGGCGGCGGCGAAGTGCCCCACCAGCAAGGGGGCATTCTATATCTCCACCGATGGTGGGCAGACGTGGAACCCCATCACTGGGCCGCAGGGCGCGGGCGACCCCGATCCGCTGGTGGTGTCTCCGACCTACCAGAGCGACAAGACGATCTTCGCGACCTTCACCATCAACCTGGCCCCCGCGCTCTACAAATCGACCGATAGCGGCCAGACCTGGACGAAGGTGCTGGACAACCGCCAGACCCCCGTCGCGCTTTCCACGAATTTCGCACAGGACCACACGGTGATCGCTGTCAGCGTCGACAAGGTGCAGCGTTCCACCGATGGCGGTCAATCATGGAATGCGGTGACGACACCCGTGACGGCGAATAAGGTCGCTGAGGTGGCCTTCTCGCCTAACTTCGCGGCGGACAAAACCGTGGCACTGGTGAGTTCGCAGGTGGACCAGGGAAGCACCGATGTGCATGGTACCTTCATCGCGACGGATGGTGGCACGACCTTCGCCGCCAGCGGTCCGGTGACGGCACGCGGCGTGAACATGCCCGCCTTCCTCTTCTCGCCCAACTTCGCCAGCGATAAGACGGTCTATACCGCCGCGCTGGACCAGGGCCAAGGTCCCGCCAAGAGCACCGATCTGGGCAAGACCTGGACGGCCTTCAACGCTGGCCTCGACCTGGCCGCCGCCCCTGGCGGCTAAGCCCCGACACGACCTACGCCATGTTGATGCTCCCCTCGCTGTCAAGCTGGGGGAGCATCCCTGTTTTTCGGTTTCACGAACCAGGCTTGCTACCGCCCACACGCACCCTGCCCTAATGGTCAGGCGTTCGCCTACCAGATCGTCCGATGCCCTGGCACCACACCCCAGGTTATGATGAAGGCAGAAAGCGAGGGCGACTGATGCAACGATTCTACTGGGTGCTGGCGGATCGACTGGCGGGCTGCTCGTTGCCCGGCGGCACACAACGAGGTAACGAGCGCGATGCCGAGATGGAAAGTGCGGCCCTACACGACGACCTGGATCTGCTACGGCGCAAGGGCATCGGAGCGGTACTCACGTTGACCCGCTCACCCTTGGCCGACGCGGTGCTCGGTGATAGCGAGATGGCCTATCTGCACCTGCCCGTGCCCGACCAGCGCGCGCCGAAGCCCGCGCAACTGGACCAAGCCATCGCCTTCATCGACGCGCAGAACGCAGCGGGGCGCGCGGTCGCCGTTCACTGCCTGATGGGTCAGGGACGCACGGGCACCATCTTGGCGGCATATCTCATCCGCAATGGCATGACGGCGGCGGAAGCATTGGCCGAGATTCGTCGTCGCTGTGACGGGGCTATCAGCTCGCACGAGCAAGAGGCGGCATTGCATGCCTTCGCTCGCCGCCGTGACTGGGTGGTCTGAGGCCACACGGTCCTGCGTGATGCGCCGTTCGCACCGGAAGCGGCACCCGTTGCGATGACGCATCATGTCTTCACCCCATCGACAGATAATCGCAGCATCTGCTGCCGCACCACTATACCCTTGTAACTTTGGTTCGGATGTCTACTTCTCGCCACCGCTACGATACAGCGAACCTTGATTGCCGGATACATTGTGACTGACTTTCATTTGGGGCTCGGTCTGGCGACATTTCACGCGCTTGAGGCACCTATTACACCCTGCCTGCTCCCCTTGTACTGCGCCCGACGGTCAGGGTCTTTGCATGCTAAAGACGATCGGGGAGACTTGCGGCATGATGCCGAAAAGAACGTCCCCCGAGGGGTCATTACGAGCAGCTTTCGATACGATTCCTGATGCGCGACGCAGGCAAGGACGGGTCCATACGCGGGGAGCCATGTTGGCGCTGTCCGTGTGCGCGATGGTGTGCGGTGCCCGCAGCCTGTATGCCATCGCCCAATGGGGCCAGGACTGCGGCTCCGACCTGCGCGTGGCGCTCGGTCTGCGGCAGGACCGGGGTCCCCGCGTCGCCACGTTGCAGCGCGCTTTTCGCCGCACAGCGCATACCGCCTTTGCGCAGGTGCTGACGACGTGGCTTGCGGCGCACAAACTGCACGCGGAGGAGGGCGGTGCGGGGAATGGCAAAACGGTGCGGGGGATTCATGGGGCCGAACTTCCGGGTGGGCATCGCGTTGCGGCCTACGCGCACCAGACGCGCGTGGTGTTGGGTCAAGTCGCCACGGTGGGCAAGAGCCACGAAGTCGCCGGAGCCAAGCAGATGCTGACGATGTTGCCCGCTGCGCTGCTCGCAGGGCATGTCGTCACGGGGGATGCGCTCCTGGCGACCCATGCGCTCGGTGAGCAGATTGTCGCGCAAAAAGGGGGGACCTCGTCGCCCTCAAGGCCAACTGTCCCGCTACCTGGGCGGCAGTGACGACCAGTTTTGCCGACCCCCAGACGCCGCACACCACCACCATCACCATTCAGTGCCATGGCGACCGCGAAGAACGTCGCACCCTTGAGGTGAGCACCGAGATCGTTCCCCACCTGGATTGGCCGCACGTGCAGCAGGTCTGTCGCTTGCAGTGGCATCCTGAGCAGGCGTTGCCCTTGCTCGGCATTCCGTTAGCATGAAAAGACCCTGGCCCGACGGTAAGCGCGGCTTGACAAACGTGGCAAAATCGAGTATCATAGAGAAGACGTTTTGACCACGTCACCCATGCCGAAGTGGTGAAATGGCAGACACGCTACGTTCAGGTCGTAGTGCTCGCAAGGGCGTGCGGGTTCAAATCCCGCTTTCGGCACCAGTGGAGAGGTCGCATAGTGGTCTAGTGCGGCGGTTTGCTAAACCGCTGTTGGGGTTTCTCAACCGAGAGTTCGAATCTCTCCCTCTCCGCCTATAGCCTCATTTCTCAGCCCGACCGAGCAGCACGCTTGATCGGGCTGACGGCCTTTTTTACGGCCATTTACGGCAAGTACCGAAGAATCAATCGTGCGGCTCATCCAACCGTAGCAGATTATCCAATTCAGTGATAGCCGTATCCTGCATCTTGCGCGTCACATGGCCGTAAATGGACAACGTGATGTTCACGGAGCTATGCCCCAGCAACTCACTCACTGCCTTGATATGCACCCCACGTTCCAACAGCAGCGTTGCAAAGGTATGCCGCAAATCATGCAAGCGCGTCGAGAGCGGCAGCCCAGCTTTTTCTAGCAGCAGTCGAAAATGCGCTAGTGCCTGACTGTAATGAATAGGCAACCCCGCAGGAGTAGTAAAGACTAACCCCCACTTTTCGCCCCAAGCATCACCCATCTTCTCTTTATCAACTTGCTGCATTTCACTCCATCTTACCAGAATTTCAGCCGCAGCAGAGGGAAGCGGCAACGTCCGGCGACTCATCCGCGACTTAGGCTCTTCCAAAACGAAGCGCCCACGCAGACGATGCAAGGTCTGAGCCACGCGCACCGTCAAAGAGCGCAACTGCACATCTTGCCAGCGCAGTCCCAGTAATTCAGCTTCACGCATGCCCGTCGCCACCGCCAAAAAGTACAAAGCCTCATAGCGGTCGCCTTGCAATGCTAAAAGCAATTGCTTAATTTGCGGCTCGGTCAGTGGACGAATCTCTGCGGTATGAATCCCTGGCGCGTCTACATAGTCTGTCGGATTTTTCGGAATCAGTTCCAAGCGGACGGCATGGTCCAAGACCACATGCAAAAATGCATGCAGGTGATGAATCGTTGTCGCGGCGAACACTTGCAACTTAGCCGTGTAGTGCTTTTGCAAAGTGTGGGCTGTGAGCTTGGACAAGGAAATATCACCAATCGAATCAAGATGGTTTTTAACCATCGATTCATACCCTAGCATCGTCTTGGAGCGGAGCTTGTGCTTGCGACCAGCAATCCAGTCCTGAGCAAACTGACGCAAAGTTTGTTCAGCATCTAATGAAGCATGCAAGCCTGCATCAACTTCTTTACGAAGCCGAGAAAGAGCCTGCACAACTTCTTTTTGTGTATCGCCATAAATATCCTTGCGCTTGCCATTTGGCAAACGAAGTTGAGCATGCCAGCGACCATCGGGACGCTGATAAATGGTACCCTCGCCATTCGCGCGACGTTTTGTCATTAGGCGGCTGCCCCCTCTACAAACTGCTCTAGTGCACGGCGCGATACCATACGACGACGACCAACCTTGACCGAATACAGACGCGCTTGGCCTGTTGCTGGGTCTAGCTCGGAAATGAGCTTGTACACCAAATCGCGTCCGATGCCCAACACCGCGCCGACTTCTTCAATATTGAGCAGCATCTTTTCTTGCAGCCCAATCCGTAGTTTCGCCATCCCCGTTCCCCCCCTTGGGCATGAAGAAACCGCCCAGCATCCCCACGCTGAGCGGCCCCCGTTATCAGTTTCTTGGTGATGTGTCGCGACTAGTCCGCTAAAGCATAATCCTCCCCAACCATGGAATCCAATTGCACCGGAGCATCCCCCGCCGTGATGCCGAAACGCTTGCGTTTCAAAATGACGGCATCGCGGAAGGTCGTGCCCTTTTGCACATAATGCCCCGCCGCCTTCGCCTCAATCTGGCGCAACGCTTGCCGCACCAACAATTCCGGCGACACGTTGCCCTCGCTGCCCTGCCACGCTTCCCACGATTCTACGTAGCCAAAAATGGCGGAGAGCATCTGTGATTCACGGAAGCGCCTCACCGTGTGCCGCCCCAACGGTTCGGCAAGCGGGTTGGTGAAGGTGACGCCCTGCACCGTGTGCCAAAACGCCGAGATGGGCCAGTCCGCTGATTGCTTTTTATTGGGCACCGTGTGACGGAGCCACGCTTGCGTCACATATTGCCAATAGCGGTCGAGGTTCGCAAAGGTGTCGGCCACCGTCTCTAGCCCTAGTTCGTGCAGTACCCCGCGCGTCGCCCTGGCCTCGATGCGCGTCACTGGGTCGGCGCGGTTCCAGCCGTTGCGCTCCCAAATATCCCCAAACCATGCCTTGTCAGGACTCTTGCGGCGGATTTCCTTAGGCTTGTCGTAGACCTGCAGTTCCAGACCCCCACGCGGCGAGAAGGTCAACGTTTCCTTGTCCCGGTAGCGCTTGACCAGTTGCAACCCTGGCCGTTCCTCCCCCGCTAACGCCCGACGCTCTTTGATGTCCAGCACCAGCGCATCTTCTTTATGCCAGCGCACCCGCTGTGCCCGCGTGACGAAGTGCGCGTCATGCAGCGTCGCGACCGCTTGCCCAGCGATATCGGCGCAGACATGCAGTTCACTCACTTGGAACCACGTATCCTTGGTAAAGAGCGGTGTCAGGAAATCTTGCACCATCTCCCACGCCAGCAGGTAGCCATGCCGCCAGAGGAAGGACGAGGACAACCGCGCCTGGCAACTGATGCCATTCATATGCCCCGGCCCCATCTCCAGCGTCACCGCCGGGCAGCGCAGGATATGCGACCATTGCCCCCGCCCCCCGCCATGCGGCGTGATAAGCAGTGGCTCCCCATCGATGCGCCACTGCGTATCGACCAGCACATCCCCCTTGTGGGCGCGCAGATCGCGTTCGGCCACCGCCTTGGCTTGCAGCGCATCCAGCAGCGCCACCACATCCGGCTTGAGCAACCCCACGGCGCTCACTTTGAGTGTATCCACGCCATAGCCCACCACCTGAAACATGCCCACCCCCTCAGAACGGAAAATCCTCAGGACCCACCGAGCCATCCGGCCCCGTCACGCGCCCGGTGTGATTCATCGGCGCTTGCATATCGTAGTGCCGCATCTGGCCAATGCGCGTCACCCAATCGGTGCGGAGCCGCCAGCCCCACCCGGTGCGGTAGAAGACGGGCAGCAATTCGCGGGCATGCCAGAAATGGCGCGCCGCCAACGCCTCGCGCGACGACCAGAGCAAGGGTTGCAAGAGCGGCGGCACATCGTGCCAGTAGGCGGCATGGCCATTGCGCGTTGCCAGGAAGCCACCGAGCATCGCCCACAAGTCGGGGTCCAGCGGGTCCAGACCCAACGCTAACCACGCATCCGTGCGCCGTTGCTTGGCCATCAATCCGCCTCCCTGTGCGTCATCTGCGCGGCACTTCGCAGCATGACCGTATCCAAGGGATATTCCAGCACCACCGAGAGCGCCGCCAACAGCCAGAACGCCGTTTCCATCCGCGCAAACAGCAGGTCCCGTTGCACGTTCGTCAAACCCACGCGCTCATCTTGCGTGACGAACTGCGTCATGCTCTTGACCGTTTGCACCAAGTTAGCGGCCAGAGATGGAGGGCGATGCGCCGGAGTGTCATCCAGGGAGCAGCGCAGGTGTTCGAGATAGGTTTCCAGGTCCATCGTTATCACTCACTTTCGTATGGGGGGCTGGCATTTCGCGGCGATGCCCCGTGAGGCGTGTCGCCATGCGGCCCCATAGCCTGTGTGCTCAAAGTTACGAGGGTGCGGTTTACTCCCCCCGCACCCAGCCTCTTTTCTTGCTGGCTTCGCGGCGACGCGCGCACCGAGAGTGGGGGTGGGTCGGGTAGGCACCCGACCCACCCCCACGCGCGCCGCCCAGGTGGGTGGTTGGTGGTAGCTCATGAAGCTGGCTCACCAGGTTTGCCCCCTTGCTGATAGCGAATATCCTTCTTGCGTGCCGCTTCTTTGCGGTCCCGCAGCGCCGCCTTGGTCCCTTTCATGCCCTTGGGAGGCCGAATCGGTTGCGGCGGGATGGGCTGCTGCTGGACCTCCAGCGGAACATATTCCAGTGCCGCACGGACCAGCCAGGCCATGGCGGCGACTTCCTTGCGAATGGTGTCTTGCAATTGCGGCGACTTGCCTTGCACCTCGCAGCGCTTGAGGTAGTCGTGCTCGTGATACATCTTGCTCACCACCTCCATCACGGCCACCGCAAAGACCATCCCCAGCCCCCGTGCCTGGCTGAGGTAATAGGTGAACATCTCATCATGGATGTCGAGATAGAATAAGCCATTGGTTGCCGGTTTCAGGTCATCCGGGGTGCTCATGGTCCTGCCTCCATCTGTTGTTTTGCCCAGGCGAGCGCCGCATGCCACTGCCCCCCATGGCACCACAGCACCCAATCAAAGGGGTCCTTGGCCTTCCCCTGGTGTGCGCCACACGCTTGAGAGAGGCAGCGCCAGTGCCAGCCGTAGACCGGGTCACACCACACGTAGAGCGAGGGGGCCGCGCCCTGCCCCCCCGCATCTTCATGGAAAGGACACCACCCCACAAAGCCCACCCGCGTCGGGCGCAAGGCGACATCCGCGCGGGTGCGCTGGATGAGGTCGGGCAAGAGCTGGCGGTTCGCCCAGGCAATCGCCCCCCACTTGGCCCCGCCGCGTTTGGGGACATGGCGCTTGATGGGCGGGGGCGGCGCGACGGTGGACAAGGGCGGGGCAGGTATGCCCCACGGCAGGACAGCCGGAGGCAAGGGCGCGGCCCCCAGTTCGTGCAAGGCCCCGCTGATGTGGGTGGCCGTGTTGCTGGGTTGGGCCAGCAGCCAGGCCAGGGCATGCGTGGTCCCCGCACGATGTAAGAGACGGCCCGCGACATCCACGAAGGGGTACCGCTGCCCCGACCCCCGATGGATGCCCAGCGGCAGACGCAAGGGCTGGGACACCCCCGCCCCCGCCGATACGTCATCCCGATTGGGATACACTTCCATCGTCAGGCCCACCGCATCGACCGCCGCTTCGCCGATGCGCCGCAGGGCCGCTGCGGGCTGAGGGGTCGAGCACAACAGCCACAGATGCCCGCCACGCCGACTGGCTTCGAGGATGGAGGTCAGCCCCCAGCGCGTGAGCACGTATTGCACCTGCCCCAGTTGGAACAGGCCATCCTCCTCATCACAATCGCAGACCAGGAAGCGCGCCGTGGCATCGACACCCAAGGTATCGAGTGCCAGGGTGATGCCCCCCGCCAGGTGCGCGGCCACCAGGTCATAGGTGAGGGGTCGCCAGCGCCGGACATAACGGCCCCCCTCGACTTGCTCACAATAGGTATCGGCCCGATTGACGAAGCGCGCCCACAGCCGGGCTAGCCAGGGCACATCCGCCATACCATCCGGCAGCATCAGACGTGCTCGATGTTGCCATCACCCTGGCCGAGGGCCGCTTCCCACGCCGCGCGCTGCTCAGGGCCGAAGCGTGTGACCGGAGGTGGGGGGATATCATCGGCAGGGAGCGGCACGGCCCAGCCCGGTTCACGCCGACCATCGCGCTGGGCCTCGTACTGCGCGACCTTGTCGAGCGACGGCTGAATGTCCGCCGCCCGGTCCGGTGCACGCCGCAGCAGTTCCGCCCCCAACAGGTGCATCTCCGCGAGGAAGTGCGGTCCCTGCCGTGCCGGGTCGTGCGAGCGTGCCTCGATGTCCTGGGCATAGGCGTTCAACTCGGCATTGCTCATGCGCGTCAGGTCGGGCAAGGCTGGTGCCACAGGCGACACGACTGGCGGCGTCGCGATGCGTTGGGCCTTGGCCTGGGCGTCGGGGTCCACCCACACCCCCGCATATTTCCGTGGGCCCTGGCCCTCGACCTCACGCAGTTCGCTATCGATAGCCATCAAGGTCTGGGCGCCATCGTCATCGGCGAAGCGACGCTGCATCGACACCGCCAACCCCGTGAGGTCCGCATGGCTCTTTTCCGCCGCCTTCAGCCGATACTCGAAGGATTTCCGCGCCGCCTTGAGCGCCCGCAGCGCCACCCATTGCCCCGCCAGGGCCGATTGCATGGCCGTGGTGCGCTGGGTCTCTTCCTGCACGTCCTTGGGGTCGGTCACCACGTTACTGAGGAACGAGACGCCAAAGAAGAAGAGGGGAATCACCGCGCCGGAAATGATGATTTGCACCCCCGCCGGGAGGAAGGTCGTATCCGGGTGCCAGGACGCCGCGCGATACATGATGCTGGTGAACACCTGAAAGGACAGCAGCACCGTCAACCATGCGCCGTACATCCACAGGTCACGATTGGCTTCCTCTTCCTCCGGAGCCGTCATCGCCTTGCGTTTGTTATTCCAGGCGACGAGGATGCGGCGCTGCAAGAGGAAGCTATGCAGTTCGGTCGCCACTGCCAGACAGCCACCGACGTAGAAGAGAAATTTACCGAGATTGCCCGCCCCATCGGTGAAGTAGTACGCTGTACCGATGATGAGGCCCAGCAGGTAGAAAAGGGGGACCAATTGTTTGGCCACTCCCTCAACGCGCTCCATGCCTTTTTCCATGGTGGGTCGTCCCTTTCTGGAGACAGTGAAAAGCCCCTCAGTCAGACCGAGGGGCCGGAACAATCAGATGAGAGCTACTTGCCACCTTTGGGGGCCAAGGTATCCGCCGGAGCAGCCTGGGCCTTGGCGAGGCGGTCTTTGATAGACGCCGCGAGCGCGTCGAGGGTCTTGCGTTGCAGCTTGTACGCCTCGCTCTGCCGCGTCGCGTCGTCGGAGCGGTCCTTGGCCTCTTGACGCAACACGGCCAGGTCAATCACCTGGAGCGAGACCGCCGTGAAGGTCACATCCGCTTCTTGCGGTCCCGATTGGCCCTCCCGCCCCCACACGCGGCCCGTCGCCTCGGTGCAATCCAGCCGCATCGGGGTAAACGCCATATCCGTGGTGAGGTCCTTGGGGGCCAAGGTGTCGGGGATGCGATGATGGTAGATGGTTTCACTGCCACCCTCGACGCCGAGGATATCCCAGCCCTTGACCGTCGCCGCCTGCTTTTCCTCAGCGGTCATCATGGGTTCCAACGCCTTGAATTGCGTCGGCAGGTATTCGGTGCGCACCAACTTGGTCGGCATGATATTGCGATTCATGGAGAGTCCCTTTCTGGTAGACAAATGGTGGACAACCTTACTGGATGCCCAAGAAGATGTCATCGCCGCACAGCCACGCCACGAGCAGCCGCCGATGACAGCGGGTCGCGCGTTCGTCGCCATCGGGGGCGTGTTTCGCCCCGATGAAGGTTACGGAGGGGTAGTCGCGGAGCAGCCCCGCCACGTCTGAGGACACCCATTGCCAATAGCGGCCAGGATATTTCAGGTCATCGAAATGGGCCAGGTATTCATAGGCGAACTCGGTCCAATCGATATCGCCCTTGCGATAGGCGGCGCTGAGGGCGTTGGGTGGGGCCAGGTGGTCCCACCAGGCGGTGAAGTAGCCATGCGCTATCCACGCCGGATACCAGCGCTCGATGAGGATGCGGGCCGACCCCGGTTCGACTGGCGCACCCGCCCGCGCCGTGTGGACCCGTTCGCGCAGCGCCGGATGCCACATAACGGTCATACCGCCACCCCATCAGGCGGCGCATGCACTTCGGTGATACAGGGGACGCCGGGCCGCTGCAGCGTCACCCACACCTGTCCGGCGTCCATCGCCGCCAGCGCCGAAGGATAGCCCCCCTGCGCGACCAGCACACCCGCCGCCTCGACCACCTGGACGCCCCAGCCATCATCTGGCAGCCACGCCACGACAATCACCAGCGGCATCACCGACCCCCTGGCAGCAAGAGGCTTGCGACGTTGCGCCCCAGGAGCGTGATGACCACCCGAGGCAGTTCTTGCAGCACCCGCCCAGTCGCATCTTCAATCAGCACCACCGACTGTGATGCCACCCCGGCCATAATGAGCCGTTCCATCTGGGACCGCTCCGCCGCCGTCAGGTCAGCCAAGGCCCAAGAACGCGCCACCGCCAAACGCAGCAGCAGCGCACTTTCTTCCCCCGTCAACCCAAAAGCCACCTGGCGCAGATACGCCCAATCAATCGCCATGGCGTACCTCCTGGCGCGGCAGTTCGCGCAGCACATCACGACCCAGCGGCATCAAGCGCACCACATCGACGTGATGGTCAGCGCCGTTGGCATCTTTCAGACCGCGCAATTCCGTGACGACCAATTGCCGCGCCACCAAATGGATCACCGCTATCTGCTCATCCTCGGTGAGCAGCCGCTTTAACACCTGCCCATCATGCTGCACGCGCTGCAACACCGCCACTTGCGCCGCCGTCAGTTCTGCGCCGACCGCCTGGACATATTGCCTGTCAATCCGCATCGCATCCCCCTTTCACCGCGCGAAGGACGTTTGCCCATCGCGCTCCCAGCCATTGACCACCTGACAGCCCACCGCCGTCAGCCAGATTTCCGTGCCCGCTTTGCGCTGCTCCACGAGCGGCAACGGTGCCCCACACATCCCCCGCGCCACCGCCAAGAGCGGCGAGCGCAGTCCCAACACCGAATCACGTCCCCCCACGGCGAACAACGCCAGCAGCACCCGCACCTCATCGTGGGTCAGCACATCGACCACCCGCGCCACCTCCGCGACCGTCACGCGCTCACCTCCCCATGCCGCCAAGTGTGCGCCGTGTGCACCTCATTCACCCAGCGCCCCGGCACCAGCACCCGCACCACCAGGGCATCCCATGGCCCCTCCGCGTGATACACCAACCGCCCGGCATACAGCAGCACCACGCGCCACACCTGCCCATGCGTGGTATCGGAGCGATACTGCTCCCACACCTCACAATCGCCCACCAC
>JBBQSR010000050.1:0-12454 GCA_038234855.1 Ktedonobacterales bacterium
GTCCGGCACCTCACCTTCGATGATGTCAGCTATACGTATCCCGGCGCGGCACAACCTACGCTGGCGCATCTCAGCTTTACGCTGCGGGCGGGGGAACGAGTGGCCTTGGTGGGCGCGAGCGGCGCGGGCAAGAGCACCATCACCCACTTGTTGCTCGGCTTCATCACGCCGACCGCTGGCGACATGTTGGCCGATAGCGTCGCGCTGGCGACCGTCCCCCCGTCAGCGTGGCGCGCGCAGATCGCCTGGGCATCACCACGCCCGCACCTGTTCGCGCAAACGGTCGCCGAAAACATTCGTATGGGACGACCGACCGCGATTGAGGCTGAGATCTGCGCCGCCGCGCGGCTGGCCCAGGCAGATGCCTTCATCCAAACGCTGCCACAGGGCTATGCCACGCCCTTGGGCGAGGGGGGGGCCACCCTCAGTGGCGGTCAGGCGCAGCGCATCGCCCTGGCGCGTGCCGTGCTGCGTGATGCGCCACTCTTGATCTTGGATGAAGCTCTGGCCCAGGTGGACCCTTGGCAGACCCAGGCGATCCTCACGGCGCTCGATGCTGAACGGCGCGACCGCATCACGCTGATGGTGGCGCATCGGCTGGCGACGGCCCAGACGGCAGATCGCATTCTGGTGCTGGATGGGGGGCAAATCGTCGCCCAGGGCACCCATGTGCAGCTCATGGCGCGTTGCCTGGCGTATCAGGCGCTCGTCGCCGCTGAAAGCGCGGAGGAGGTCCCCCTATGCGTTGGATAATGGGCTGGGCCTGGCCAGAACGTGGCTGGCTGGCGCTCGCGGTGCTCGCTGGCGCGGCGACGGTGGGGAGCGCCATGGCCCTGATGGGCACCTCAGCATGGATCATCTCTGCGGCGGCGTTGCATCCCTCTGTCGCGCTGCTCTCCGTCGCGGTGGTGGGCGTGCGCTTCTTTGGCGTCGCCCGTGGTGTGGCGCGCTATCTGGAACGACTGACGGCCCATGAGGCGACGTTGCGCATCGTCACGCGTGTGCGCACCTGGTGGTTTGCCGCGCTGGAGCCGCTTGGCACAGCACGGCTGGCGCGTTGGCACAGTGGCGACCTGCTCAGCCGCGCCACGGGGGATGTGGAGGCCCTGCAATCCGTCTACGCGCGCGGCGTGGCGCCGGTCTGCGTGGCATGCCTCACCACGCTGGGGGTCGGCATCTTCCTCTGGCAGCTCATTCCCTTGCTGGCGGTGGCGGTGGTGACGTTGTTGTTCATCGGCGGCGGCGTGGTGCCGTTGCTGGCCTATCGGCTGAGCCGTGCCCCGGCAGAGGCGGTGGCCTGCCTGCGCGCCGCGTTGATCGCCCATGCGGTCGATGGCGTGCAGGGCGCGGCGGAACTGGTCGCCTATGGGCGGGTCACGGCGCATCTGGATCGGCAACGGTTCCTCGACGCCGACTTTGTCCGCGCCCAACGGCGGCTGACCGTCATCAATGCGACGAGTGTGGCAACGTTGCTGGTGCTCAGCAATGGTGCTGTGCTGGTGACGATGCTCATCGCTGTGCCCCTCGTGGTGACGCATACCCTGGCTGGCGTGGTGCTGGCCACGCTGGCGCTGGTGGCGCAGGCCAGCTTTGAAGCGGTCGCGACCCTGCCCGAAGCCTGGCAACAAATCGCCGGGGCGCGTGCCGCCGCTCAGCGGCTCACCGCTGTCGCGACGGCCACCCCGGAAGTGTCGGCTCCCGCTCCGCAGGCGAGCTTCCCATCCGACCTGACGATCCGCGCCAGCCATATGACCTTTCGCTATGATCCAAACGGACCCCTGGCACTGGATGACCTCAGCTTCACGTTGGCTCCCGGCGGGCATCTGGTGTTGGTGGGGCCAAGCGGTGGCGGCAAATCCACCCTGGCGCGGCTCTTGTTGCGCCTGTGGGATGCTCCGTCTGGCACCTTAATGATTGGCGGCATCGATGTGCGCGAGCTGGATCAAGAGGTGGTGCGCGCATGCTTCAGCGTCATCGAACAAGACCCGCACATCTTTAATGGTACCGTGCGGCAAAATCTGCTGCTAGCGCGTTCGGGCGCCTCGCATGATGCCCTGGTAGCGGCGTCACAGGCGGCGCGCCTGCACGAGGTGGTGCTGGGGCTGCCGCAGGGATACGATACGCCGCTGGGCGATGGTGGCCAACGCCTGAGTGATGGCGAACGCCAGCGTTTGGCCATCGCGCGCGCCATCCTGCGCGATGCGCCCATCCTCCTCCTCGACGAAGCGACCGCCTACCTCGACGCGGTGAATGAGCGCGCCGTGCTGGCGGGACTCCAGGCGGCCATGCTGGGGCGCACGGTCATCCGCATCACCCATCGGCTCGTCGCGATGGACGCCGCAACCGAAATTTTGCTGCTTGACGGCGGGCACGTCAGCGAACGGGGGACCCACATGCAGTTAGTGGCGCGCGGTGGGCGCTACCAAGCGCTATGGGCAGCGATGCATCCCACGCTGGGATCTTCCGCGACTGAGATGAGAAGTGGAGATACCTTCGTGCATGAAGGGGAACTCGCCTACAGCGTCATACCCGCTTAGCTGCTCTGATGAAAGGCGATGATCGTCCCTGAAACGCATCGATTCATCGCTATGCAGGGACCTGACGGTGTGGTACCTTGAAGAGAGGCCCCGTACTCATTGCAGCACATCGATGAAAAGTGCATGAACGCGCAGGAGGTCCAGCGATGCAACGACTCGACGCGGCCCAGCTTGCCCTTTTCATGCAGCCCCTCAACCAACTTCAGTCTGAGATCGTCACCATCTTACGCGATGTGGTGGTCATGGAGGACCCTCAGGTCGATGAGCGCATCGAGGACGGCAAATGGTTGCATGGCTATCTCAAATATGATAGCCCGCAGGGCAACTTTATCTATGCGATTGGCGCGAAAGCAAGCGGGAAGATCGCCTTTCATGCGATGACGTTTTATGGTTCCCAGGTATTGCAAGAGCGGTATGGCCCCGCCCTCAATCCCTTCCTCACCGGTAAGAGTTGTTTTGACTTCAACGCACCGCAAGACGTCCCCGTCAGCGTGTTAGCGGCCATGGTACATAATGGTGCGCAGCACATTGATGAAAGCGTTGCGCGCCACAAGCGCTGACAGCCCAACGGTCAACGACAGTCCCCAGCGTCACTTTTGCAGATTCACACTCATGTCGTTGAGTCGGTTCATCATCGTGCTAATCTCGGTTGCGGCGGCGGCCTGTTCTTGCGAAATCGCCATGGCGCTCTGGATTTGATCGGCCACGGTTTGCTCTTGGAAATGGATGTCGGTCAGGAGCGTATCAATCTTGTTGACGGCTTCGTGCGAGCGCTGCGCCAATTTCCGAATCTCTTCGGCGACGACGCTGAATCCTCTGCCAACGTCGCCAGCATGGGCAGCTTCGATGGCAGCATTCAGACCCAAGAGATTCGATTGTTGGCTGATTTCCGCGATCATCGCGGCGACTTGTTGAATCGTTGCCAAACTCGCACTCAAGGTGCGCATGGCTTCGGCACTAGCTTCCTGCGCTGCGGCGGAGGCGTTTGCGGCTTGCGCTTGATTTGTTGATATGTCGGTGATTTGTTGCACCGATGCTTTGATTTCCTCACCAAGTGTCCCCATATGGAAGCGATACTGTTGATTATCCTCCTGGATGACTTGGACATATTCATTCACCATCAACGACGTATCAAAAACGAGGCGCTTGGTCAGTGCGGAAAAAAAGGCGGGATCATCGATCTGACTGGCGTAGCGCTGAATTTCTTGGAGATAGATGGCAACCGAGGTCATCACCCATTCTTGTGAAAGCCCAACGCGCACGTGCACACGCCCCACCTGTGAGCGATCCGCCACATAGTGTTCGTCGATCACTGGGCTGCTGAGGGTAAGGAAGAAGTTCAAGGTCTTTTGCTTGATCTGGGCGAGGGATGAGTGCTGCTCAATGACGGCGCGCAGATGAGCAAAGGTGTAGAGGTGAGTGTAAAAAGCATCAATAATTTGCGGTGCATGATCTTTGAAGAAGTCGGCATGAGCATGCAGCAGATTCAGGTCTGCTTGGGTCAGCCCAGCGTAACGCATGACGAGGTGCCAATCCAGTGTACCAGAGGGTGCTGCTAGGCTGTTCGCGTGAGATGGGTGTCTCACGCTTGAAGGAAGTGTCATCATGTTGAGCATCCAACCTCGAAATTTCGGTATCCTCATGTCATAATACGCGGTGAAACAAACTCGCCCGCTTTTATGTGGAAACTGCGCAATCACAATGAGACGAAAATCATGTTTCCTCGCAATTCTTGGATTCGTGCCATGCCCTCTAATTATTAAAATAATAATTGATTCGCCGATCTTTTTAAGGTTGAACTACGGGCGCCGATGGATGTTTATAGAAAACGTGAATCCTGATTAACGCAAGTTGTAGGAAGGTAGACCAGGCATGGGACATGCGGTGGAGGAGGCATGAGAGCGTTATCACTGGACCTGCGCGAACGAATTCTCCGGGCGGTGGCCTCAGGTCAGCCGATGCAAAGAGCCGCTCGTCGTTTTTGCGGTCAGCCCGAAATCGGTGCAACGCTTGGTGGCCCAGCACGAGCAAAGGGGGTCCGTGCCCCCGCGTCCGATTCCTGGCATGCCCCGATATATTGATGCTGCGGGCGACCGCCAGTTGCAGACGCGGATGGCGGCGGAGCCAGACGCTACCGTCTTGGAGAATTGCGCGTGGTGGGCGGAAGTCAGCGGGCAGTAGGTGAGCGAGGCGACCATGTGGCGGGCGATGCACCGCTTGGGCTGGACCCATAAAAAAAAGCGTGGCAGCAAGCGAGCGAGATGAGAGCGCGCGGGCAGACTATCGGGCGACCGTCGTGCCCCAAGCGGTGGAGCGGTTCGTCTTCATCGATGAAAGCGGCACGCAGACCACCCTCACGCGCGTGTATGGCTGGGCACCGCATGACCAGCGGGCCACGGAAGCCGTACCTCGTCGGCGGAGAAAGAACACGACCGGCATTGCCGCTTTGACGTGGGATGGCTTGCGAGCGCCGTGGACGTTGGAAGGGGCGATGGATCGGCAGGCGTTTGATGTGTACATCACGCAAATCTTGGTCCCGACCCTGCGACCGGGGCACATCGTCGTCCTCGACAACCTCAATGTCCACAAATCCCCGACAGCGCGTGCGGCCATTGAGGTGGCAGGATGTACGCTCCAGTTTTTGCGGGCCTACTCGCCCTGGGGTGTCCGCTCTGCGTCGAGCCGAGCTTAGGGACCTTTAATGACACCGCCATGCAATATATCGACTATGCGATCAAAGCGGCCCATGACCACAATCTCCGCCTGATCATTCCCTTGGTGGATAATTATCATTACTATCACGGCGGCAAGCACACCTTCACCGATTGGCGGCAGATCAGCGACGAATATCAGTTTTATGTCGATGCGACCGTCATCGGTGACATTGAACCTATGTCGATCACATCCTGAACCATGTCAGCAGCTATACGGGCATCGCGCTCAAGGACGATCCGACCATTTGGGGATGGGAAACGGGCAACGAGATTAACTCGATAACCAGTTGGAGGCAAACCATCGCCACCCACCTGCGCAGTGTTGACGCGAATCATCTCATCATCGACGGGTATCGCGGCATCAGCACCGATGACCTTGCGCTCAACGATGCCAATAGGAAGCCCCTCATTGACATCGCGGATGATCATTTCTACCCCATGAGCGTCAGCAACCTCACTAAAGATGTCGGATATGCGAGCGCCGCCAATCGGCCATTCCTCGCGGGTGAATATGATTGGCCTAGCTCCATCTCAGGGGGCGACTCACTCGCAAGTTTCCTTTCGGCCATCGAGGGCAACTCCGCGATTGTTGGCGATCTCTTATGGGATGGCGGCGCGCACTCCGATACCAACGGCTTCGACCAGCACAACGGCGCACTTGATCTCCGTTACCCTGGCAACTCATCGACCGAGAGCGGTAACATCCAAGCCCTCCGTACCCATGCCTACGTCATGCGTGGCACGTCTGCGCCCGCCGTTGGCACCCCTGGCACGCCACTCATCACCAGCGTCACCGGCAATCAGATAGTCTGGCGCGGCGCGTCATTGGGCGCGAGTTATTCCGTTGATTGTTCGACCGTCAGCAACAGCGGCCCTTGGACGACGGTCTGCAACCAATGCGCGACGGATTACACGACCCCCTGGACGGATAGCACCCAGCCGAGTGGCACCGTCTGGTATCGCGTGGTGGGTTATAACCTGAGCGGGGTCGCGGGTGCTTATTCTCCAGTGTTTCAGGCGGGTTCGGGGACGAGCACTGGCAATTTGGCGGCGGGCAAGTCAGTGATGGTTTCCAGCACTGTGAGTTGGACGAACAGCTATGGTGGCAGCAATCTCACCGATGGCACCACGACCAATTTCTGGACGAGCCAGCAGCTCAGTTCCAGTGCCGCCAATGAATCAGCCACGCTCGATTTGGGCAATCAACAGTCCTTCAGCCGCGTCGTTCTCTCCCCCCGCGTCGCCAACGGCGTCACCGTTGCTTTCCCCGCCGCCTTCACCTTGCAAGGCTCGAATGACCCAAACGCTGGGTGGACCACCCTGCAAACCATTTCGTCCTTTTTCAATCCGCCAGCAACAGCGGGGCAGGCGTTCGTCGTGGGGAGCCAGAGCTATCGTTATGTGCGCGTTTTGGCAACCACGGCGCGCCAAGACGACGCGGGCCATTACTACACCCAATTTGCTGATGTCGAAGTGGATTAGCCTCAATCTAGCGTTGGTATCGTCACGCGATACCAACGCTAGCGCGATGACACCAGGGACAGATCGGCGCTTACCACGCTCATGTGTGAACATTTTCCATACGATGGACTTGATCCGGTTTCGTGGTGTTTCCGCATCTTTTGTGCGATGCGTTGCCATTGGTGAAATGGCAACGCATCGCAGCATATCCGGTAGATCGTTCACCAATGTGGCATAGTGCTGGATCTGGATCGTGGGAGGGCAGGGATCTGGTAAAACAGCAGTGGTGCATGTGGTGCTGGTCACGCTGGTGCTTTCATGCGTGGCACGGCCATTCGTTGCGGGCGTTCGGCTAACGATGCTATCAATCTGGGAGCAATTCGGTCAGGACCGCCTATCCGTACTCGCTTGTCACCATCCCTGGTGGCAGCGAGTCATTTGTTGTCACGGAGTAGATGCGTCTTGGGAATGAACATTGCGCGTTTCTCACCGAGAATGTGCCTTCTGGACCTGCCCCGCATTTGTCGAGCGTGCGTCGCCGAGGGGAGACCTGTGCGCTGCATAGGCAGATGCTATACATGCGTGTTGAGATCAAAGACGCACGCGGTCGGGTCTGCGGGATCGACAAACACCACGACGGGGTCATCTAGTTGAAACGACAGTGCGATTGCTTGGGGGATGCTCTGACTGCGCAAAATCACCTGCTGTTCGCTGTGGGGATCCAGCCACGCTGCTTCGAGATGATAATGCGTGGTGGTCTGTATCGTCACCCCATCGCTTATACTCGATAGCGATGTACCTACCCGGACGAAATGCGCAATAACGCGATGACCCAGAGCACGGATGCGGTCGACCCGCTTTTGTCGATTCACCGCATCAACGACGGCAGCCGCAATGATGAGCGCGATGAGAGCGATGAAGAGCAAGAAAGGAAGAAAGCTACTGTCGCTTGGTGAAAGCACCACCAAAAATGCCAAGATGCCGAGCATGATCAGCATTAAGATGCCGACGCCTATTACAAGCGCACACCCGATCTGATACAGACGAGACGCCACGCCCATGCCAACCCTCCTATCCAGCGGAATGCTCCGCAGCATTGCAATGAATGCGTCTTCAGCGAGGCGCGAGTGGCCTCGCTCAGTCGCCAACACCATTTCCGCTCCCACTGCTGCATGTCGCAAAATGGATCAGGTCGTGGCTGGCGAGGAACCACAATAGCACCAGAATGACCAGTGGGACGAGTAGCACGACATCGCTGCGTGACCAACGTATCAGCGGGCGTATCTTTGGGTACACGAGCAGCAATACGCCAAGTCCACATTCCACTATGACGCACAATGCGGCGATGTACCCGATGATGCTCATAAGTCGATCCAAGGGGTTGCAATCGGTCATCATCTCGTGCTGGCGAGTACGATCGCCATCCTTTCTGTGCTGCTGGTGCGGCACCTGGGGGCCACGTCACGTGATCGCCGAGGTGACGCAGGAAGGACCGCATTATCACAGGGAGGTTGCCGCCCATGCTGGATGGCGATACCGCAGAGCGCCGTCGCTCGCACCACCCGCTTATTGGGAGGGAACGGGGACATTCAGCCGCTCAAGGGCAATGTGATAGATCCCCAAGACGACGAGGAGATCCGCTTGCATGATGTCGGCTGTGGGCACAACCGCCACGCGGATGTCAGCATTCCACCACTGCTCGCTAAACTGGATCGCGGCGGTGCCATCGGCTGTTTCCCAGGCGGAAGCGCGCCACGAATGCCGCTGGAAGCGCGCCAGGGGCTGTGCGTTCCACCGCACGCGATGGGCCTCCAGTTCTACCACGGGGTCGCCTGCTTTGGGGGCCTCGCGCTCCACCAGAAACAGATGGGCGGCAGTGATTCCCCAGACCTGACCAAACGGTTGCGGGCGAATGACCCATTGCTGGCCACCGAGGGCTGCGCGTCCGATGAACCGCCGGTCGATGCTCAGGCTCCCGCTTGTCCCCCCGTTGATGGCGCAGCCGTAGGCTTCGACGAACCAGCGTTTGTGCCACACGCCCTGATGTGTTGCTGGCATGGTCATCATGTGTCTCATTGTCGGCATCCTCACTATCGTTGATGCATCATCAAGAAAAACAGCACTCCATAGCCAAGCACAAACAGATACGCGACGATGAGGGCAATGATCGCGGTCGGTCGTCGTGCCTGCGCCGGGGCATAGTGCTTGGCCAACAAGAGGGCCACATGCCCAGTGATGAGCGTTGCGAGGGTGGTGAAGGGGGCGATGATCATCAAGATGCCCCCCAGCACGAAGAGCGGTACGAGAGTCAGACTCGGGGCAAGGACATGCACGCGGTAGGTCAAGAGCACCAGCAAGGCCCCCGCTACGGGAACCAGGACGAGCGTGAGACTCACTCTGGCAAGCCCATTCGCTTCATTGGCCTGATGCCCCGAGACAGCAACAGCGGGGCGATAGGTCGGCATGAGGTATCCTCATTATTTTTAAGGGTTGAAACGGGTCCAATCGGTATTGCCAAATCCACCGCTCACGCTGGTCACCTTGAAGCGGTCAAAAACGCCCTGTTGGTAGAATGTCAGTGAGAGGTTGCCACTCGAATGGGTCGCCCCACGCGGCACATCCATCCACGTCCCTGCAAAGTCGTCGCCGTTGCGTTGGCCGCAAAACACATTCGTGAAGCTTTGCCCGTTATCGCCACTGACGCCGAGCCACCACACGAGGTTGCCCACTTGCCGGACGTAATAGGGCGTCACAGACGTCGGTGAGTCTACTTCCCACGTCCCCGAGAGCGAACTGGCATTCACGTTCGTGCCCCGCAGCAGGGGGATCGCTCCTGAGAGCGCCGGGCCACCGTTGACCTTGTGCCAATTGGACGCCCCAAACGCATTGGCGGCGGTTTTATGGATTTGGATGTCGTTCGGGTTGCTGGCATCGACCTGTAAGGACATGGTGCCGTTCCCCGTCGTGGTGCCACGGGGCACATCGGCCCATTTGCCCGTGATGCTATTGCCGTTGCGCGTGGCGCACAGCACATTGGTATAACTGACGCCATCATCCGCAGAGAAGCCACCCCACGTGACCGTGTTCCCAACCTGGCGCACATAGTAATACGCAGAATCGTCACCTTGCCAGATTCCGGTGAGGTCGCCATACACCGCCGGGGCGGGCGTCGGATTGGACGGCGGCGGCGGCGGCGTCGCGGCAGGGGGCGGGTTCACGCCTGGTGTTGGCGTCGCCGCTGGGGCGGGCGACTGGGTGCCGGGTATTGGCGAGCTCACCGTTGTCGTCGTGCCACACGCGGTCATGAGGCCGCCAAGGAGGACACAGCAAAGGAAGATGCCGATTCGCGGATGCATACCGATAACCCTTTCTTCAAACGCGTTACAAAGCGTATCGAACACAGGGACGACGTAAGGAATGAGCGTGGTTGAGCATCGCTGTGTCTGCCGCATGCATTGCGGGTCAGCAGCCGGAGCGTTGGCGGTGCTGACCAGAGTATGGCGGAATGGTCTGACGATTCGCTGACGAAATGCCGGTACCCTCTTTGCGCCCGCTAGGGTTGCGACTTGGTGAGCATAGCTAGTTCCTCAGCAAGTCGCGCGCAAGCCCCCTGGCTTTCAGTTCACCGCGCCACGCCGCATCTTTTTTGGCCCCAGGCCAGCGCGTGTCGGGGGTACCGGATGTTTGCCGTTTGCCCGCGCAGTACTGTCGATGACGACCGGGGCGGCGGGCGGATATTCTGTGCCTTTCGCGGTCACGGGTGAGGTGCTGTGCGTGTTCAGACCAGTCAAGCCGGGGATGAGACCCATCAGATCGTCCAGCTTGACACCGCTGAAGGTCTCGATGATGGCGGGCACCTGGGCCAGCATGTTGACGATGTCGCCGGTTATGCGGCTGGCACCGAGACTGGTCTGGCCATCACCGGCCCCCGTCGAGACGATGGTCACTTTGTCTACCTTGCTCAGTGGCTCAGCCAGGGCACGCACCACCTCGGGCAACCCCGCGATCACTTTATCCAGCACGGCAGCCTGGTTATAGTCCTGGTAGGCATCGGCCTTCAGTTGCATGGCCGTCGCTTCGGCTTCGCCACAGGCGCGAATCACCTCGGCCTGCGCCAGACCGCACAGGCGGATCGCCTCGGCCTGCCCCTCGGCTTCCAGGGTGAGGCGCTGCCGTTCTGCCGCCGCGGTCATTTCGACGCGCCGCCGCTCGGCCTCAGCGCCCTTGAGCACGGTCGCCTCGAGCTCAAGCTCGCGCCGTTTGATCTCGGCCTCTTGCACCTTCACCTGCGCGATTTTTTCGATCTCTTGCACCCTGGTCGCTTCAGCGACGACCTGCTGCTGCATCACATTCGTCTGGATGTCATACGACTTGTCGGCGGAGGCTTGCTCTTTCTTGACCTCGGCGTCATACGTGGCACGCTTGAGCGACAGGTCGCGCTGAAACTCGGCCTGTTTGGTCTGCGACACGGCTTCCGCTTCGACGCGGGCCTGGTCGGCCTGCGATTTGGCGATGGATGACTCGCGCATGGCGGCGGCTTGCTGAATCTGCGTGTCGCGCGTGGCGAGGGCGGCAGCGATATTCGCCTCTTTTTTGATGCGCTCGATCTCCGGGCGGCCCATGTTGGCGATGTAGTCGTTGTTGTCGCGCACCTCTTTGATGGTGAACGAAACGACTTCGAGCCCCATCTTGGCGAGATCCGACGAACTGATGACGCGCATCTTTTCGCTGACCATCTCCGGCTCTTTGACCAACTGCTCGACGGTCAACTGGCCCACGATGCCGCGCAGATGCCCTTCCATCACCAGCCGAATCAACCCTTCGCGGTCTTCGTCGGCCTTGCTGAGGAACTGCTCGGCGGCGGTGAGGATGCTCTGGCGGTCCGAGCGCACCTTGAGCTGAGTCACCGCTTCGACATTCACCGCGACGCCTTGGTTCGTATAGAGATCTTTCAGGGGGGCGACATCAAACGACATCAACTCGAGCGAGAGATAATCACACTGCTCGATGAAGGGCAACACGAAAACACCACCGTTGCTGATCACCCGCGCCTGCCGCCGCCCAAACACCAGCAGTGCTTCATTTGGACCGATTTTCTTGTACATGCGGCTGACGCTATTCATCAGCAGCAACCCAAAGACGGCGAGGCCAAGCATGATGAGGATGACGCTTACAATGAACTGATCCATCGTTTTTTTTCGATTCGGTTACATGCCCGAATCGCTCCTTTGCTCAGGCGACGAGGCGGTCCCATGTCTGCACGACCGCGATGCCGTCGCACTCGTCTAAAATCACCACTTCGGTGCCCCGCTCGACGGCGAGGCCATCAGCACTCCGTGCGCCCAGGCTACGTAGGGCGTCGTTGGTGCCACTAAAGATGACCTCGCCCACGCCACCCGCACGGATCGCGATGCTGACCAACCCAAACCGCCCCGGTAGCTCGGAAGAGTCATACCCTAAGCACCCCACCTCACGCGCGAAAAGGCGTCGGAGCACGACATTGGTCAGGGTGCTCGCCAAGGTAGCGAACATCACCGCCAGCACCAGGGCCAATGGTGCCCATATATGAGCGCCTTGGCGGTACACCGTACCGCTCAGCCCAAAACCAAAGAGCCAGCTCAGGATGGCGTTGAGATTGATGCCGCCGAAGGGCGTGTGATGCCCATGACCCACCCCCGCATGATGTCCCGCATGCAGGCCATGACCGTGACCATGAGTGAAGGGGAAATGCCACCCTAGCCC
>JBBQSR010000051.1:0-12439 GCA_038234855.1 Ktedonobacterales bacterium
CGGCCCGCCACCGTCAGATGACCGAGGTCGAGCAGCGCCGCGCCGAAGAGGTGCGCAAGGGCTTGATCGAGATCACCAAGCAGCACCCCGACCTCATCGCCAATGTCATTCAAGGATGGTTCGATGCGGATCGGTGACGTACCCATTGCGAGTCGGGGGAGCTTTCCATCCTCATAGAGAGGATGCTTGGCTCCCCCCGGAGCACCGGCGAGATCGCGCGGCGTTGCGCCAGCGGTCCCCCGTCCCCAGGCGTTCACGCGCTAGGCTCGCACGGTCCCATCTGATTGGGACCGTTCTATGGCACGGATGCTTTTATCGATAGTGAGCGCAGGCTCAGCGACATCATCAGGGAGACTGTCATGCAATCCACGAAAGATATGGCGCTCATTCCCGCCAACGCGGGATCGCCCGATACGACCAACAAGCCCCCCACCGGGCGCGAAAAGGCGGCGATCATGCTCGCCGCGCTCGGGCCGGACCTTTCCGCCGATGTGCTGAAGCACCTGTCCAGCACGCTGATCGAGCGCGTCATCGCCGAAATGATGTCGCTCCGCAAATTCGATCCGGCGGTCGTCATGGACGTGATGGAAGAGGGCCTGGTGAAATCGGGCGCGACGGCCTTCAACGGCGGTGGCGTCGATGTCGCCCGCGAGATCTTGACGCGCACGCTGGGCCAGACTGCGGCGGAAGAGGTGCTGAAGCGCCTGAGCGCCCAGGGCACGAACGCGCCATTCCAGTTCCTGCGCGACATCGACCGCAACCAATTCGCCGACTTCCTGGGCGAAGAGCACCCGCAGACGGTCGCGCTGATCCTCTCGCGGACCGCGCCGGACCTGACGGCGAATATGTTGCAGCGGCTCGAACCGACGCTGCGCGCCGAGGTGACCCAGCGCATCGCCATCATGGAAAGCACCTCGCCCGAGGTCGTGCGCGACGTGGAAACGCTGCTCAAAGAGCGCCTGTCGGGTGCGGTGCAGCGCAGCGCCACCGGCAGCGGTGGGGTCGACTTCCTGGTGCAGGTGCTCACCCGCACCGACCGTCAGACGGAAAAAGTGCTGCTCGAACACCTCGACACCACCATGCCCGAGATCGCCGACCAGATCCGCTCAAAGATGTTCCTCTTCGAAGATATCGCCAAGCTGGATGACCGCACCATCCAACGCATCATCCGCGAGGTGGATATGAAAGAGGTGGCGAAGGCGCTGAAGAGCACGAACGAGACGATGCGCGCCGCCATCTATCGCAACATGTCGTCGCGCGCCGCCGAGATGCTGCAAGACGAGCTTGAGACGATGGGGCCGGTGCGTGCCGACCAGGTCAGCCGTGCGCAACGCGGCATCGTCAACATCGTCCGTCGCCTGGAAGAGCAGGAAGAGATCGTCATCAATCGCGGCGGCGAAGGCGACGCCGTCTAAATGCCCCACCCTCTGTCCCCCTCTCCATCCGCAGAGGGGGAGAGGTCGCGGGCTGGACCGCCACCCGCGTAGCGAACCATCAGAGAGGAATCGCCCGATGCCCCATTTCCACGCGCGCACCGCCTGGGTGCAGCACGGCAAGGTCCCTGTCAAGTCTGTGACCGCCGAACTGCCGCACCTGTGGGAAGCGCCCGCCGATGCGACCATCACCCTCGACACACATCTGCCCAGCCATGGGCCAGGTGGGCTGGACAGCGCCATCATCGAGGCCGAGGCGCTGGCGCGCGTCGCCGCTGTCGAGGCCGCCGCCGCCGCGCAGATCGAGGCCGCCCAGGCCGAGGCCGAACGCTGGCGACAGCACGCCCTGCAATCCGAGGCCGAGGGGTACTCGCGGGGCTTCACCGCTGGCTATGCCGATGGCACACAGCAGGGCCAGGTCGATGGCGCGGCGGCGGTGAAGGCCGAAGCCCGCGCCCAACTGGACCCGGTGGTCGCGCTCACCAAGGCCGCGCGGATCGAGACGCGCCAGGCGCTGCTGGCCACGCGCGAGCAACTGACGCAGCTCAGCATCGAGGTCGCCCGCGCGGTCATCGGCGAGGCGCTGCGGGTCGACGCCGACCTGCTGTCGCGGCGCGTGGCGCATCTGCTGGAGGGCATCGGCGAGAGCGCGACGGCCATCGTGCGCGTCGCCCCCGCCGACCTGCCCGCGCTGCAACCCTTTTGGGCTGCCGCCACGCGTGCCCGCCGCATGGGCGAGCGCGGCCCGCGCGTGGTCGCAGATGCCTCGCTTGCCCCCGGTGACTGCATCGTGGAAGGCACCGTCCGCTACCTGGATGCCCGCCTCGAACCGCTCTTCACCCGCGTCGCCGAAGCCTTCGCCGCCGTCCCCGCCGAGCCGCCGCCCGAGGCCGAGGAGCCGATGGAACAGGTGGCATGAGCGCGGGGGGTGGTCCCCCACCCCCTCACTACCCAAGGAGTCATCATCATGATCGATCTCTCGCCCTATCGTGACGCCCTGGGGCAGCACACATTGCTAGAGCCGTTGGGCGTGGTGACGCGCGCGGTCGGCCTGGCGGTCGAGGTCGCGGGCGTCAGCGCCAGCATCGGCGAACTGTGCGCCATTCGTCCGCGCAGTGGCGGCACGGAACTGTTGGCCGAGGTGGTCGGCTTTCGCGATGATGCCCTGCTGCTGATGCCGCTGGGCGATCTGCGCGGCATCGAGCCGGGGAGCCATGTGCGCCGCGCGCCACAGCCGCAGTTGGTGCCCGTGGGGCCAGGGCTGCTGGGCCGCGTGATCGATGCCCTGGGCAACCCGATGGATGGCAAGGGACCGCTCACCGACGTGCGCTATGTGCCGATGCGCACCGCGCCGCCCGCCGCGCTGGAACGGCCCACCATCCATGAGCATCTGACGACTGGGGTGCGGGTGATCGATGGCGTGCTGACGTGCGGGGTGGGCCAGCGCATCGGCATCTTCGCGGGCAGCGGCGTCGGCAAATCGACCCTGATGGGGATGATAGCGCGGGGGGCCAGCACCGCGTGCAACGTCATCGGCCTGGTGGGCGAGCGCGGGCGCGAGGTGCAAGACTTCATCGAGAAACAATTGGGCGAGGAAGGCATGCGGCGCTCGGTGCTGGTGGTCGCCACCTCGGACCAGCCCGCCCTGCTGCGGCTGAAGGCCGCGTGGCTGGCGACCGCCATCGCCGAGGAGTTCCGCGAGGCGGGGTCGCAGGTGCTGCTGCTGCTCGACTCGGTGACGCGTGTGGCGATGGCGCAACGCGAGATCGGTCTGGCCGTCGGCGAGCCGCCCGCGCTGCGGGGTTACACGCCCTCGGTCTTCGCGCTGCTGCCGCGCTTGCTCGAGCGCAGCGGCATGTCGGCGCGGGGGTCCGTGACGGCCTTTTACACCGTCTTGGTGGAGGGCGACGACATGAATGAACCCGTCGCCGACACCGTGCGCGGCGTGCTGGATGGCCACATCGTCCTCTCGCGTGCCCTCGCCGCCGAGAACGTCTACCCCGCCATCGACATCTCGCACAGCATCAGCCGCGTCATGACGGATGTCGCCACCCCCGCGCACCTGAGCGCCGCCGCACGGCTGCGCGACGCCCTGGCGACCTATGAGCGCCACCACGATCTCATCGCCATCGGGGCCTACGTCCACGGGTCCAGCCCGGCCATCGATGCCGCCCTGGCGCTGCATCCGAAAATCATGGCCTTTCGTCGCCAAAATCAGGCACAACTTGAGCCTTTTGACCGTTCAGTAATGGCGCTCGATGAGGCAACATGGTAAGGGAAGGGATTGGACGCGAACAGCGCGAAAAATCCACGAAAGACGCGAAAGGGGTAGGGCCAGATGCCCAAGCCATTTCCCCTGCGCGACGTGCTAGAGCACCGCAAACGCCAGGAAGAGCAGCGCCAGATGGAGGTGGCACGCGCCGAGGCCCAGCTCGCCCAGGCCCGCGCGGCGCAACGGCTGGCCGAGGTCAGCCGCGACGCCGTCGCCGCCGCGCTAAATGAGACGAAGGCCGCGCCACAGATGGACATCTATGCCCTGCAAGCGATGGCGCGTCGTCACTCGCGGCTGGTGGGCGAGGTCACGCAAGCCGAGGTGGTCGTCACCTCGCACGAGGCGACGGTGCAGACCACGCGCCGCACCGCCACCCAGGCCAGCCAGGATCGCCTGATGCTGGAACGTCTGCGCGACACCTTCGACCGCACGCAGCGCGCGGAGGCCGAGCGCAAAGATGCCGAACGGCTGGGCGAGGTCGCCCTGCTGCGCTGGCACGCCAACCACACACCGGAGGAACCGCACGGATGAGCATGCCCCAACTTTTCGACACCACCATCGCTCGCCTCGGCTATGGGCTAGATGGCCTGTCGCAGCGCCAATCCATCATCGCTGATAACGTGGCAAATGTCGACACACCAGGCTACCTGACGCATGATGTCCCCTTCGAGTCGTCGTTGCTGACGGCGATGAGCGACCAAGCCTTCGCCCAACAGGCGGGCTTGTCGGCGGGCAACGCGGCGCTACCCTCGGCGTTGCCGGGGTCCATCACCCGCAACGACCTGCGCACGCGCAACGATGGCAACAACGTCGACACCAACCAGCAAATGACCGAGATGGCCCGCACCACCGTCGTCTATCAGGCCGCGACCCAGCTCGTCAGCGGCAAATTCGCGCTGCTGACCTCGGCCATCGCGCCCGTGAGCTGACGGGGACGAACACGAAAGCCACGAAGGGGTTTTTTGACGCGGAATGACGCGGGATCGGGCGAAATGACGCGGAAGAGCATCGCGTAGAGACCAAGGAAGGAATCTTAGTATGACGAACATGATCACGCCGGGGGGTGGGCGACCGCCCCCCGTACCGGCGACGAAGGGCGCGCCACCGCCAACGGGGGCGGCGAAGGGGGGCGACAATGCCCTGGGCTTCCTGGCGCTGCTGGCGATCTTGGGGCCGAGCGACAACGGCGCGCCGAGCGCCACCGCCAAGACCATCGCTGGTGATAAAGAAGCGGCTGACGATCCCGTTGCCTCCGCCGCGCGGCGCACGGACAAGCGCGACCGCCGCGACACCAACCCCCTGGATGGTTCGGCGGGCGTGGTGCGGGCGCACCCCATCCTCCCCGCGCCGATCATTCTGGGCACACCGACCACCGCGAGCGATGGGCGCGACTGGCGCGGCGGCGATGCCCTGGCGAACACGGGAGCGAAGGGCGTGCGCCCGATCCTGCCCGATGCCCTCCACGGCGAGGTCGGCGGCGATGTGGCGCGGTCATCCGCCACCTTTGCCCCAGTCGCCGCCATGTCAGGCAAGGCTGGTGATACCACGTCTTTGTCGGCGAAGGATAGGCGCGCAGACGCCGTCACGCCAGATGTCATGGGAGATGCGTCGCGTTTGCCCAGCCTGTCAGCGGGCGCGTCGCTGCCGTCAGGGCTGTCGAGCCAACCAGCAGGCGTGTCACCGCAGCCAAAGGGTGCCAGCCCCTTCAGCGCGAATGCCGCGGCGGCGGGCGCGTCCCCCTTCACTGGCACTGGCACGCCGCCGTTGACGCCGAGCACGCAAGCGTCGGTTACGGCTCAGGGGGGGGCACCCGTCGCGACCGCCACGTTCACCGCGCCGGTCGCGGGCACCGCCCCCACGAAGCGCCGCACGGACGAGGGCGACGCGGTGACGGGCAGTGGGGGAGCCTTCGCCATGACGGATGCGCGGCTGGGCGCGGTGACAGCGACGGGGGGCACGGCAGCGCCCGCCACGCCGCACCCCGCCGTGGTCAACGCCTCGCGCGAGATCGCTCTGCAAGCGCAACTGGTCGGGCGCGGACAATCCGCCGAGATGCGGCTGCGGCTGCGGCCACCGGACCTGGGCGAGGTCGGCGTGACGGTGCGGCGTAGCGCCACGGGCGGGCTGACGGTGCATCTGGCTCCCGCGTCGCCCGAGGCCGCCGCCGTGCTGCGGGCGCATCTGCCGCACCTGCAAACCGCGCTGGAACCACACAGCCAGGGCCAGGGCGCGCAGGTGACGTTGGGCCAGCACGACGCCTCAGGTTCGTCGCACCGCCGAGCCGACGCGCCCGACGCCGAGCGCCCGCGCTGCCAGATCCGCCGCCATCGACTATGACGCCTAGCGCCCCCTAAAGCACACACGGAAGGAGCCTAGATTCCCCATGAGCACCCCCATCTCGGCCCGTGCCAGCACGGGCACCACGACCGATACGAGCACCACCACGGCCTATGACCCGAACCAGTTCGGCGAAAAAGCCTTCCTGCAACTGCTCATCGCCGAACTGAAAAACCAAGACCCCAACAAACCGATGGATGGTCAGGCGATGATCACCCAGCTCGCCCAGCTCAACCAGACCCAGGCAACGATGCAGTCGTTGACCTTCCAGCAAGAGACGTTCGCCAGCAGCGTCATCGGCAAATCGGTGACGGGCGCGGCGGGCGGCAAATCGCTCACGGGCATCGCCACCAATTTCGCGGTGGATGGCAGCACCGTCACATTGACGGTCGATGGGCAGGCCATGAACATCACCAGCGTCACGGGCGTGGGCAGCAGCCCCACCACCAGCGGCGGCGGCACGACGACCACCACGAGCTAGCAGCGCGTCCCCGCCCGTGACGGCGGGCTGAGCAACCCGAGCCGCGTCCTCAAGCGCTGGCTTCACCATTACGCTACTTAGGCGAAGGAGTCCCACGGATGATCGGTTCCCTCTTTACGGCCATCACGGGCCTGCAAGCATTTCAGCAAGAGATGAACGTCGAGGCGAATAACATCGCCAATGCCAACACGGTTGGCTTCAAGGCGGGTCAGTCGACCTTCGAGACGATGGTCAGCCAGACGCTGCGCGGCGCGTCGGCCCCCACCGCCACCTCGGGCGGCGTAGACCCCAAGCAGATCGGCCTGGGCGTGCAGGTGACGAGCGTCATCCCCATGTTCACCCAGGGCAGCGCGCAGACGACTGGCAAGCCCACAGATCTGATGATCCAGGGCAACGGCTTCTTTTTGGTCAACCAGAACGGCGTCATGCAATATTCGCGCGCGGGGGCCTTTGACCGCGACGCCAACGGCAACATCGTGAACCCCTCGACGGGCGGCATGGTGATGGGCTTCCAGGCACAGGGTTCGCCGCCCGCCATCAACACCAACGCCCCCGTCGCGCCGCTGAACGTCCCCAGCACCTACGCCAGCTTCAACATCGGCTCGGATGGCACGGTGACAGGCATCAGCAGCAATGGCACGCCGACCATCCTGGGGCAAGTCGCGCTGGTGACGTTCCCCAACCCGGCTGGCTTGCAGATGGGCGCGAACAACCTGTACTCAGCCACGCTGAACTCTGGGCCGCCCAACACGAACTCGACGCTGCTGCCGACCTTCACGGCGGGCACGGCGATCTCCGCCAGCACCATCGCCCAGGCGACCTATCCGGCGCTGACGGTGCCCGCTGGCGTCACGACCATGCCCACCAACCTGACCGTGGGCGGCACCTTCACGGGCGCTGGCCCCGTCACGGGTCTGCAAATCTCATTCGACACCACGGCGGCGGGCCTGGCGACCAATGGCAAGGTATCGCTGAATGGCGCGGCCTTCACCGCAGCGGGCGTCACCACCACCGCTGGCCCTCCTGGCACGCTGGTGTACGCGGGCCTCACCGTTACGCTGCCGACCGCGCTCGCCGCGCCTGACCAGATCAGCAAGACGAACTATATCGTCAACCTGGGCACCTCGGGCGGCGTCACCGGTACCCCCGGCACGAATGGCCTGGGCACGCTCATCCCCGGTGCCCGCGAGATGTCGAACGTCGACCTCAGCCGCGAATTCTCGAACATGATCGTGGCCGAGCGCGGCTTCCAGGCGAACTCGAAGGTCATCTCCACCGCCGACAACGTCCTGATGACGCTCGTCAACATGAAGGGCCAGGGCTAACCCTTTCACCTGAACGGTAAACGGAGGGAGATGTCACTGCATGACGCCGGGGCATCTCTCTTTTTCATCAGACGGAGGCATGGCCGCGGCGGAACGGGCCACTCCTTGCGGATTCGCGGGTGATTCACTATAATGAGCGGCGAAGAAAGCGAGAAGGTGCAAGACATGCAGACATTCGAGTATTGCCGCTTGGTGCTGGATGCGGGGCAATATAGCCAGACGACGGGGCGCTACCCCTATTTCGTGCGCGTGACGGTAGACTATTATGGAGCGCAAGAGTCGCCGTCCTATAAATTCAACCAAGATACCGACAAAATGGAAGGGCCCGACAAGACCTGGGGCCGCATGCTCGGTCTGTTGGGCGCGGCGGGCTGGGAGATGGTCAACTTCACCATCGGCAAAGTCAAGGACCGCTCCATCCTCGACGCGGTGGCGTACTTCAAGCGCCCCGTCGAGGCGGGCCGCGCGGTCGATCAGCCCGCCATCAGCTTGTAACAATCTCCTCTCCCACAGCCTTATGCAGCATCACATGTGTGCCACTGCATAAGGCTGCTTTCGTCTTATCTTTGCCAAAATCGTGTCCCCACCCTTGACAATCGCATTACCCACTGCTATCATTATTGATAACGATAAAGGTACGGGGGATATCATGGCGAAGGTTGATGCCCTGCTTCACCCGATCCGCTTGGCCATCGCGACGTTGCTGCTGGACCACCAGCCGCGCACGGCAGCACAGATCGGTCAAGCATTGCCGGGGGAAGCGCCCGCCTCACTGTATCGGCATCTGGGCAAGTTGGTCGAGGCAGGCATCGTGCAGGTGGTCGAGCAGCACCGAGTGCGCGGCGCGACCGAGCGGGTCTACGCCATCACCACAGAATCGGTGCTGCTCACCGATGCCGATGTCGCGCACTTGTCCCGTGATGAGGTCGTGCAATTTTTCAGCATCTTCGTGGCGGGGCACATCGGGGCAGCACGGCGAGCGGCTGAGCGCCTGCCCGATTTCCAGCCAAGTGACGTGCGCTACCTGGAAGAGGTCGTGTACCTGAGCGACGCGGAATTCGCCGACTTCCTCGCGCAACGCAACGCCTGGCTGCGCTCCCTCGGCCAGCATCCCCCTACCGCTGACCGCAAGCGGCGGCTGATCGGCATCACGGCGTTGCCCCTCGCGGATGAGGGGGGACAACCATCCATCATGTCAACTACATCATCGGAGAAAGAGGATCAATCATGAGCACCAAACCCGTTGCGACCTTACCCCTCAACGCTATCTTTGGTGGCATCTTTCTGCTGATCGCTGTCGCCTCCGCCTTCCAACATGCCTGGCTAGAGGTTGGCGTATGGTCCACATTGTTGGGCCTAGCGTTCCTGCTGATCGGCGCGAATGAGGAGCCGTGGGCGGTGAAACCCATCTGGCGACGTGTGGGCGCGGTCACCTTTCTCCTCCTTGGCATGGCCGCCCTCGTCGTCCGTCTCATCATCGACTTCAGCAACAAATAGACCGCCTTATGATCTCTTGTTACCGGCATGCGTCAGCCGCCCGCGCAGTTCGCTGAGCAGCGCGGGCGCGAAACACAGCGGATAGACCAGTAAGAAGCCGTTGACCAGCCACCAGTCGGCGGCGAAGTCGCCGCGCATCGCCCAAAACGCGATGGCTTGCAACCCCGAGCAAACCGTCAGCGCCAGCGAGATCAGCACCGTTGGCAACCACAGCGCGTCACCCCGTCGGTGCAGCCACCACCCCGTCAGCCCCGTCGCGGAGATCAACAGATCCAGCGGCAAGAACGACCAGTTCCACGCCACCAGCAGTGGATTGGTGTAGTCGCGGTAGAGGTACTGCGCGGGGATGAGATGCAGCACGGTGATCGCCCAGTACGCGATGAAGCCGACATCCGTCGCCACCATGAGGGCGCGTAAGCGAACGAGCATCTAATGTGCCCCCCCGCCAACATTCAGGCCGATGACCCCACCGATGATCAGCGCGATGGAAAACACCTTGAGCGCGGTCAGCGGCTCGCGAAAAAAGAAGACGCCGATGGCCGTGATGGCCGCTGTCCCCACCGCTGACCAGACGGCGTATCCCACGCTGATGTCGACGCGTTTGAGCGCGAAGGAAAAGATGGTGAAGCTCAGCCCATAGAAGACGAACATCAGCACCGATGGCAGGGGACGGCTGAACCCCGCCGAAAGTTTGAGCGCGGTCGTCCCCGCCACCTCAGCGAGGATCGCCCCGGCTAAGAAAAGATAACCCATCGTTTCACTCCTCCCCGGTTGGCTGGGTCATCGCCAGCAACAGTTGCAGCACCTCGGCACGCAGTTCCCCCTGCGGCGGTGCCAAGCCAAAGAGATCGGCCAGCCACAGTCCATCGGCAGCTAGGCGGATGACGGTCGCCAGCGCGGGCGAGAGGCCGTCGTGTTCAAGGGTCGCCTGCCACGTGGCGAAGATCGCTCGCATCTCGCCCATCTGCGCGGGGTCATTCACCACCGCCGCCAGCAAGCCGGTCGTCAGCGCTGCATCGGCCTGGTCGGGGTAGTCGGTCGCGCGGATGTAGGCGCGGGTCATGCGCCCAGGTGACGCGGAGTCGGCGGCGACGCTCCGCGCCATATCGTCCGTGAAGTGGCTCATCATGCGAGCCAGCATCCCCGCGATCAGCGCGTCTTTGCTGGCGAAGTGGTAGAGCACGCCGCCCTTACTCAAGCCAGCCTCGCGCGCCACCGCGTCGATGGTCAGCCGCCCCACGCCGTCGCGCTGCACCACGGTCGCCGCCGCCGCCAAGATCACGGTCTTGGTGGGATGTTCTTTTTCACTCATGCTATGACTATACCGTCCAGACGGTACACAGATCAAGAGGGAAGCGCCGCCTCTCCGCGCATACCAGCAAGGCGGCGTGTACGATCCGCGACGAGCGTGGATGCGCTGGCCTCTGGGCGGTGACGTGGTACAATATCCCCAAGAGTGACAGTGGTTTTCCCTCAGAGAAAGGCGGCCTCCCCCAGATGGCGGTACCCGTACAGCAGCAACAATTTTTCACGCAGACATTGCCAAATGGCTTGCAGGTCTTGGCCCAGCGCATGCCTGATATGGAGTCGGTGGCGGTCGCGTTTTACGTCCGCACGGGCTCGCGCGACGAAGCCGACCCCGCCATCTGGGGTGTCTCACACTTCTTGGAGCACATGGTCTTTAAGGGTACCGCCAAGCGGACCGGCGACGACATCACCTTGGCCTTCAACCACATGGGTGCCGAGTTCAACGCTTATACCAGCTTCGAAGAGACGGTGTATCACGCGCGTGTGCTCGCCGACCAACTGCCCAATGCCATCGATCTGCTGGCCGACATGATGCGCCCGCGCCTGGATGGCGAAGACTTCACCCGCGAGCGCGATGTCATCCTCGAAGAGATCACGCGCGGCGAGGATCAGCCGACGCAGGTGGCGGCGCGGCAGTTCTACCAGACCTACTTCACGGGCACGAACTTGGGGCACGATGTCATCGGCACACGCGAGAGCATCCAAAACATGACCATCGAGCAGATGCGCGAATATTTTGGCCGCCGCTACGCCGCCGATAACATCATCCTGGCCGTCGCGGGCAATCTGGAATGGGCGCAGGTGCTGGAACTGGCCCAGAAATATACCGCCGACTGGGGTCAGGGCGAGGTGGGTCGCCCCGCCGATAATTTCACACCGCTGGCCGTCACGCGGCTGATGCACCGCGACCTGCAAGCGCAGCACGTGATCTTTGGCTATCCCTTCCCCGCGCAGGAGTCAAAGGACTATTACGCCGCCATCATGGCCTCCGACATTTTGGGCGATGGCAGCGGTTCGCGCCTCTATTGGAACATCGTTCACAAGGGGCTGGCCGAGGCGGCGATGTCGTCCTTCTCGCCCTTCAATGGCTTGGGGATGCACTTCTTTTACATCAGCGCCGCGCCTGATGCCACGCAAGACGTGCTGAATCTGGTGCGCGAAGAATTGAAGAGCATCGAGGCCGATGGTGTGCATGAGGACGAACTGGCCCGCGCCAAGGCCAAACTGATCGGCCACACCGTGCTCGACGGCGAATCCACCATGCGCCGCATGATGAACCTGCCAAACTCGTGGCTGATCGACGGTCGCCTGAAGACGCTGGAAGAAGACATCGCCGATATCGAAGCCGTAACGGTCGCGGACGTGAACCGCGTCTATCAGCAGTGGCCCAGCGAGGGCAAGACGGTCTTGCTGACCATGGGTCCACGGGACGACATACAATGAAGCTGATCGTTGGTCTGGGCAATCCGGGCCAGCAATATGCCCAGACGCGCCACAACGAAGGCTTCCGCGTAGTGGACGAACTGGCCGAGCGGCTGGGCTGGCGCTGGACCGCCAGCCGCGAACACGCGCTGGTGACCGAGGGTGTGACGGCGGGGCAAAAGCTGCTGCTGGTTAAGCCCACCACCTATATGAACGACAGCGGGCGGGCCGTCGGCCCCCTGCTGCGCTTCTATAAGCTCGAACTGGTCGATCTGCTGGTGATCTGTGACGACCTGGATCTGCCAGTGGGGCGCGTGCGCCTGCGCGCCAGCGGCAGCCCCGGCGGCCAGAATGGCCTCGTCTC
>JBBQSR010000052.1:0-12350 GCA_038234855.1 Ktedonobacterales bacterium
CAGCGCCTCGGCGGTGGTGGCGTCGGCGGCCTTGCGGGTGCCGGTGCGGCGTGGTGTCATGGCTGGCGGCTCCTAGCGTGCGAGGGTCGTGACCAGTTCGGGCAGGGCCGCCTCGACGGCGGGGTTGTCAATGATGCCGACGACCCAGTCTGGCTCGAAGGGATCGGTGATGACCTGCATGCCGACGCGGCGCATCACGCTCATCGAGCGCGAGTTGGGGCCGATGGCCGTCGAGACGACGCGGCGCAGCTTCAGGTCGTCAAAGGCGAAATGGATGACCGCCTGCGCGGCCTCGGTGATGTAGCCCTGGCCCCAATACTCGGGCGCGAGGGCATAGAACAACTCGACCTCGGGGGATTTGTAGATGCCGTGGTCCAGCAGCAGCCATTGCAGCCCGCAATAGCCGATGACCTCGCCCGTCTCGCGCAGCACCACAGCATAGCGACCAAAGCCGTCACGCTGGGTATCACTGATCCAGCCATTCAGCATGCCTTGGGTGTCGGCGTGCGAACGGGGACGACCGGGGTCATAGCGCCACACCTCGGGGCGGCTGAGGACGGCGTAGATGGCGTCGAGGTCATCCGCCGTGAAGGGGCGCAGGGTCAAACGCGCGGTTTCCAGTTCTTTCAAGATACACACTCCGCAAATCTGCCGATGTGCGCACATTGCTGACCGGGTCGGGCGTGAGGTCAAGGGTCCGTGCCCCCTGGCATCCGTCGCGGCGCGGGAGCGGCAATTGCCGAACATCCGCTAGAATCTCTGCCGCCAGTGTGAGGTCATGCTCGCGATCCATGCCCGGCATTGCGGGCGTGTGAGCGTCAGTGGTTCGCCATTGAACCAACGCTCCAGGTCGGCGGTTTTCGCTATTGTGGCCCATCCGCTGCGAGCTGTCAAGTCTTTTTCCTCACCAACGCAAAGCGGCTAGGCATATTGGTCAAATGTCCCCCTATGCTTCAGTATCCCCATCGGCGAAAGCGACGGGCACGCGAGCGATGGTCTGGTCGATCTGCCCGATGAGGTCGCCCGCCAGCTTCGAGTTGGAGATGACGCGCGTGGCCCCGGCGGCACGGGCAGCGGTCTGGTCGGCGATGTCGACATGCGACCCATAGGCCAGCACGGGCACCCCCGCCGCCCGCGCCGCGCGGATGGCCGCCGCCCAGTCGAGGCCCGCCGCGCCGAAATGCACCAGCGCGGCAGCGGGGCGAGGCTCCGCCGCTATGCACGTGGCGAAATCCTCGGTGGTCTTGACCACCTGGCAGCCGCGCCCCGCCGCCTTCAGCGTCTCGCGCACCTTGGCGACGAAGAAGAGGTCGCGTTCTAGCAATAGGATGTCAGTCATCGGACCGCTCATAGATGGGGCGCTGGAACTGCTCGGCCAGTTCCGCGTTGATGACGCCGATGTCGTGCCACAGGTCGGGCGGGTAGACGTGGTGGTTGCCGGTGCAAAATTCGTAGCCGCAGTTGCGCTCGTGGCTCGTCTCGAAAACGAGGTTGTCGCCCTCGACCGTGACCCAGATGTGCTTGCGCGAATAGCCGTCGCCCCACTTTAGCAGCATCCCTTCGCTATATTCGTCGAAGCGGCCCTGCCCATAGAGGTAGTTGCGGTTGAAGTAGTTCAGCAGTTCGCGGATGTGGCTCTCGTCCACCACGCGCTCCACGGCGGGGCGCATCTGGGTGGTGGCATCGGGGGCCAGGTCCGCGCGGGGGATGGTGAGGTGCCGTGACGATTTCTGCGCCTGGGCGATCAGTTGCTGCACCGCCATCGCCTCTTCGTCTGACATGCCGCGACTCTGGCCGAGAATGGGGGTCGGTTCCTGTGGATTGCTCATATAACGAAGCCTTTCTGCGCTGGGCGCTGTCACCTATTATTATACCGCATCCGGGCAGATGGCATCTACCTCGACCTCGACCAGCATGGCGGGGTCGATGAGGCGGCGGACCTCGACCATGGTCGCCACGGGGCGGGTGGCGCGGAACCATTCGCCGTGGGCGCGCCCGATGACGTCGGCCTGGGTGATGTCGGTGACGAACATGCGCGTGCGCACGACATCGGCCATCGTCGCCCCGGCCTCCATCAGGGCCGTTTCGATATTGCGCAGTGCCTGCATCGTCTGCGCGTAGGGGTCGCCCACCCCGACGATGGTGCCATCGTCCCCCGTCGCGGTCGTCCCCGCGACCATGACATGCACACCCACGCGCACCGCCCGCGCGTATCCCACGATGGATTCAAATGGACTGTTGCCGCTGATGATCTGGCGTGCCATCGGAAATGTCACCTTTCACTGCCGCGCTATCGTGCCCACTCGGGCGTCGGATTGCGAATCATCTTACAAATCAAGCGATTTGGCTGAATGACTCTGGCATTTCAGCCGAACCATTCTTTATAGTATGACGTGCGGCGCTGTTTGCCGCAGGTGCGTGAAAGGAACCAGGGCTATGCAACAGCAACAATGGGAATATCTTGAGGTCGTCTTGGACCGTGTGCACGGCGAGAAGCGCCCGCGTTACCTGAACCAGGCCGAGCAGACCGGCTGGGAGCACGGCCCCAACGCCATCGCCTTCTTTAACTCGCTCGGCCAGGAGGGCTGGGAACTGATCCTCTCGTCAGGCGAGCAGGGCGAGGAGTACCTCTTCAAGCGCCCGGTGCAACGGGCGGCGGCACGCGAGCGCGCACGCGGCGGCATCGTCGCCCAGGCATCGTAGCCACGCCAGACAGCGTGCCGCTCGTGTGCTATACTGGTCGCGCCTGCGTCATAGGCACATCGTCAACAACAAGGGAGCGATCATGTCTCAACCGCCACCATCATCCGACCCCGCCAACCAGCAGCCTGGCCAGCCAGCCTCGGGATATGGGGCACAGGCGGGGTACCCGCAGCAGCCCCCCCCGCCACAGGGTCAGCCAGGGTATCCCCCGCCGGGCTATCCGCCGCAGTATCCACCCCAAGCGGGCTACCCCTACCAGCCGCAGCCTGGGCAACCCTATCCACCCCAGATGCAGTACCCGCAAGCGCCTTATGGCCCGGTGAATAACCCCCGCGCGAACTCGGCCCTGATCTATGGCGTCATTTCCGTCGTGCTCGGTGGCATCACGGTGGTGACGCAGGTGGGCTTCGCGGGCGTCATCACCGGCAGCTTCGCCCTCTTTTATGGCATCGGCAGCCTCAACTTCGCCAATAAATATCCCCACAAACCTGGACGTGGCCAGGCCATCGCCGCCATCGTGTTGGGGAGCATCGGTCTGCTGCTCGTCTTGATCGGCATCGGTTTGCAGTTCTCGCGCTCAGCCAACGGAGGCAGCTCCTTCTAACAGCATCTTTTGTGCGCACCGTGCGAGAAAATGACGGAAACCGCTCGATAGGGAGGCACCATGGTGCCTCACCTTACGGCAAAAACCACCCTCCTGCTCGCGAATAGTGGCAGCCTGTTGCGCCCGCCACCAAAAGCGTAGCAACGACGTTCTTTCTCTCAGCCCACAGCAGACGGAAAGGGAAGACCGTGACACAGCAAGATCGGGGAGTATGGCACAAGCGGTGGTTTGTGGAGCAGTACAAACTCGTCTTGGGAGGGCAGACCGTTGGCGCGCTCACGCTCGGTGACGGCATGAGTGGGGCCGCCAGCATCGGTCAGGACGAGTGGCGCTTTCGTGTGGTGTATCCTTCGCTCGTCGTGAAACACGTGGGTGTCACCAGCGGACACGACATCGTCGTGGACGCGGTGCGACCAGAAGTCGCGGCAGCCGTCTGGATGATGCGCACGCACGAGGTCCGGCGCACCGACACGACCTATGTCGCCCGCTTTGAGCGGACGTCGTGGCGCGAACAGCAATGGCAAATGGCCGATAGCACCCCCCTGATCCGCTTCATCGCTCATCCCTTGAACGCGAACATCGACGTTGTTTTGCTGCCCGCCAGTGAGGCGCTAGATGAGCAAGAAAATGACATGTTGTTGCTGCTGGGGATGTACCACATCGTCCTTGATCGCCTCAATTCGTCAGATGTTGGCCCAGGGTACGTGGGGTCATACTAACCCCCCACTCGACCCTATTGCAGCGCCGTGTTAGGACGATGATCTTGGGTGAAGGGGTGCCACGACGGCTCCCCCGTCGCACGCGCCCGCGTGTTGCTGTTTTGCAGAGGAGGCATTTTGCCCATGATCCCGCATGTTTCGTCTTTGCCGATGCCCATCTCCCCGGAATTCGAGGATGCCACCACGGCGGAGCGCGCCGCGCTGAGCCACCCGATGGCGCATCAGCCGCAGGTGCCAGGCGTCACGCGGCAGCGCCACCGCGCGCATGTGCTGGTCGTCGATGCCGACGCCCGCTCCCGTGAACTGCACTCCATCTTTTTGCGCCGCCGAGGCTTCCGCGTCTGGGTGGCGGGCAACGCGATGGAAGCGCAAGCGATGCTGGCGCACCAGTTGCCCGATGTGCTGCTGCTCGACCCGCACCTGCCGCCGCTGGCGGGGGCCGAACTGCTGCCGCACCTGCGCCGCCAGCGCGACACCGCGCTTTTGCCCATCATCATCGTCTCGCCGCTGGGCACGGCGCGCGACATTCGTCACGGGCTAGCGCAAGGGGCGGATGACTACATCACCAAGCCCGCCGAGCTGAGCGTGGTCGAGGCGCGCATCTGTGCCCTGCTGCGCCGTGACGCGCGCATGCACCTCGCCTATGGCACGGGGGAGTGGGCATCGTCTGCCATGACGCCCTCACTGAATGAATGAACTCGCGATGTCGCTGCATGACGGACCAGCGCACTTGCCCATCGTCCGCCGCCTCGCTTGATCTGGCATGGTACATGCGCACGCATCCAGAAAAATTTGGGTGAACCCGTCCGCCGTATTCACACAGCGAACATGGGGCCAAAGCAAAGGGGCTTGCCTATGTTGCGAAAACATTGGTGGCTTGCCAGCACCGCCGCCACTGTGGGCATGGTGGCGCTGGCAGCCACGACGGGCGTTGTCGCCCTCGCCGCGCGTTTCGTCGAAGAACTGACCCGCCCCCACCAGGAATACGCGGACGACGAATTCGCGGGCATCCTCTCGAAGGCCTGGGCCGTCCCCGAGCCCGAGCCGGAGCCGCCAATCGCGCTGCAACGCGCGATCCACTTTCACGCGCCCCACGGACCCTTGCTGCGCGGCGACTTTTGGGCGCAGCCGCACCCCGCGCCGACCGTCATCGTGTGCCATGGCTACCGCATCTCGCGGGCACGGCTGCGCGCGGTGGCGGCGCTGGAATATCAGCATGGCTGCAACGTACTGACCTTCGACTTTCGCGCGCATGGCGAGAGCGAGGGGCTGATGACCAGCGGCGGCGTCGCCGAGATCGCCGATCTGCGGGCCGCCATCGATCTGGCCGCCGCACAGCCCGAGACGGTGCCTGGCGGCGTGCTGATCCATGGCTTCTCGATGGGCGCGGCGGTGGCACTGATGACGATCCCCCATCCGCACGTGGCGGGCGTCATCGCCGACAGCCCCTATGCCCGGCTCGACGACATCTTGCGCCGCCTCATCGCGTGGCGGCTGACGACGGAAAGCGGAGCCTGGGACCCGCGCCTGCAACGGCTACGGCGGATGTTCCCCGGTGTGGCCTGGGCAACGGTGGCGACGAGTTCGGCGCTCTTTCGGCTGCGCTATCACCATGAACTGCTGGCCCGCACCGACCAACGGCTGCGCAGCCTGGCATCGCGCCCACGTCGACCCGCCTGTACCACGCCCATCCTGCTCATCCACACGACCGGCGATGGGATGATCCCCATCGCGCACTCGCTGCGCATCGCCGAGGTGGCACGGCTGACGAACATCCCCCTGGTGACGTATTTCCCCGAGTCCGACATCCACTGTGGCGGCTATGGCACGGACCCCGCCACCTATACGCGCATCCTGTGCGATTTCGTGGGGCAGCACACGCCCTTCACCTTTGCGCGCAACCAGTGACGGCGACGTGGGGCCGTGGCAAGGGAGCGGGAGTGCCGCACCTACGGGAAGTGGAGCGCTAACCATCGCCACTCCACAGGCGGGCACCGCGCGGTTTCAACCGCCTGCCCGCCTCTTGGCATGTACGCCCCTCACCCGCCCACCATCCCCTCGCCCGACGTTCTTGCTGCGCTAGAGCGCGCGTTTAGCGAAACGTACACACACAAAAAAAAGGCGGACGCAAATGCGTCCGCCAAATGATGCCGAGATGGTCACGAGGTGAAGCCAGAGAAGCTGGGAATGATACGGCCCCAAGCGCCCCGTGCACGCGTTGCGGACACGAGGCGCGTTGTGGTGGTCAACATGAGTTCGGTCAAGCCTTACTTCGTGTTGCCTTCGGGCGCTTTCTTCGGGGTGGCACGGCCACGTTCGCCGCCCTTTTTACCGATGCGCGAATAGAACTCAAGGCCCTGCACGCGCTTGGTGGACTCGCCGCCCTTTTTGCCGATCTCGGCATAGAAGCCGGGGCCGCGCTTTTCTTTCACGGCTTCGCCGCCCTTTTTGCCGATGCGCGAGTAAAACTCGGGACCGTACTTCTCGCGGACGGCCTGGCCGCCATGTTTCGCCTTCTGCGAACCGGGTTCAGGACCACGTTTTTTAGGAGCGGTATTCTCTGCCATCTCTGTTCACCTCTGCTGTGTGTTGGGGAATCGTGCATCGCACGATTCGTGAGTGGGGAGCGACTCGTGAAGGGAGGAAGCACATTGCTTGCCAACCAACGAATGGCTCGCCCGACGGTGTGCTCAGGTCGCCGCCGCTTCGGCCAACTGGGCTGCGGTCAGAACTGCTGTCGAAACGTGCCGCGCTTGGGCGACCCGATTCGCGATCAACGCGGCGACCGCGCCCGCGCCAATGCCATTGCCGATATTCACTACCACCAGGCCGGGCGAGCAACTTTGCAACATGGCCAGCAGTGCCCCTTCGCCTTGCCCCCCCATGCCATAGCCGATGGGCGTAGGCAAGCCGATGACCGGAAAAGGGACCAGGCCCGCGACGAGCGAGGGCAATGCGCCGTCCATGCCCGCCGCCACAATGGCAGCGTCGGCACCGTTGGTAATGAGCGCGTTCAGCGGATCGTAGAGTCGGTGAACGCCCGCTACCCCAACATCAAAGATGGGGGTAACCAAGCAGCCCATCGCCTCCGCGATGAAACGCGCCTCATCGGCGTAGGGGATGTCTGATGTGCCCGCGCTGAGGATGCCGATGTGCCCACCAGGCGTCGGTGGGGGTGTACCTGGCAAGGTCAGACGGAGGGCGCGGGCCAGGGGAAAGCGCAGCGGCTCCGCTTCGGGGAGCGCGGCGATCACCTGGTGGACCATGGCCTCGGGCAGCCGCGAGATCAACGCGCGGCCAGTGCTGGTGAGGAACTGGCGAGCGATGGCGATCACCTGATCGACCGATTTAGACTCCGCGAGGATCACTTCGGGGATGCCCCGTCGTGTCGCGCGGTCCAGGTCGGGCCGATTGAGTGGCGTGGCGGGCAGGGACTGCGCGCCGTCGCCGTGGGTGGTCATCTCGTTGCCGTCTGTCATGGTTTGGGGCCCTCGTAGTGTCGTGCGTGGCGTGTGCCGTCGCCCAAAACTACCCATCAGTATTCAGCATACCATGCGAGCTTTCGCTTGCGCAACGGAACTTGTTCACATTACGCATCAGATTTTCGCATGCCATCCTGGCTGCTTACCATCATCGGCACGTTCCTGCATCACCTGAAGGGTGGTTGCATGATCGGCCCCTGATGCCGAGCTCATGTGTCCATACGAGCGGGGGAGCACGGGCGTTTCGCCCATAACGTCTGCTGGCCAAGAGTGTGAAATTGCACCACTCACGCCGCTTGGACATTTGCTCGCAGCCTTACTTAGAGGGTAGCACAATACCGCCTGTTGCCGCAATGCACGCCGCCTGTAACTGTAATGTTTATGCAAAGGCCCACACTCTGGAGAGCGCGAAATGATAGCCAGTCACAATGCTTCCCCCGGCGCGGTTTGCCGCGTGTTGCTATGGCGCAAGCGGCAAGGCACATCGGCTCGCCCCCACATCGTGGGAACGCACCAATGTGCCCCATTGCCTTGGCCGCCCTAGACCGAGCAAGGGCCCTTCAGCGCGGTCCGACCTGTGGCGCTGTGCCTGGCCCTCACTTCGCGTTCGTGAAATAGTGGCCAGCATCGAGATCCGCGATGAGGCCGGGCTGGGTCGGCTGCCACCCTAGCAGTTCGCGGGTCAGCATGCTCGACGCCGGAGAGTCGGCCCCGATGAAGCCACCCAGCCACCCAAAATGCTCGGCGGCCTGCTCAGGGGCGATGGCGACCACAGGCAGCTTGAGATGACGACCGATGGCCTCGGCGACCTCGCGGATCGCGACGCCCTGCTCGGCGGCGGCGTGCAGGGTCGCGCCCGCCGGGGCGTGCTCGATGGCCAAGCGGAAGAGGCGGGCGGCATCGAGTCGATGCACGGCGGGCCAGCGATTGGCCCCGTCGCCGACGTAGCCAGCGACCCCCTTGGCGCGAGCGATGCCCACGAGCATCGCCATGAAGCCATTATCGCCATCACCATGAACGGTGGGGGGCAGGCGCATGATGGATGAACGGATGTTGCGCGCAGCGAGCGCGAGCGTCAACTCGGCATTGGCGTGCCGCGTCGCTGGGCCACCGCCGATAGCATTGGCCACCGCTGGGTCGAGTGCATGTCCGTCGCGTTCGGTCGCGAGCCGCCCCGGTGTGAGGCCGAGTAACCCAGAGGCGATGATGAAGGGGCGACCAGACCCAGCCAGGGCCTCGCCAAAGGTTTCGATGGCGCGGCGATCCGCGTCCGCAGCGCCCTGGAAGTTGCCCGAGAAGGCGATGTCGTGCTTGAAGGCGAGGTGGATGACGCCATCTGCGGCGGCGGCCTCACGGTGCAAGATGTCGAGGTCATCGATGGTGCCGCGCTGCACCTGTGCCCCGGCGGCGGTTAGGGCCGCTGCTGTGGCCTCTGAGCGCGCAAGGCCGACGACCTGATGGCCCGCGCCGATGAGTTCGGGGACGACGGCAGAGCCGATCCAGCCAGCCGCACCAGTAACGAAAATTTTCATGCGATATTGCTCCATTCGACGTATCAGGGAAGGGGGATGGTTAGGTAGCCGCGCCATGCGCGGCGCTGCCCCAGTCCGTTGCGACGAGTGCCACCCGGTGCTGAAAACCCCGCACATCAGGGTCGCCCACTTCCGACTTGTCCTAATGTATACTGAGGGACGTGATGTAACCAGATGAGAGTTTATCCTAGAAGCGACACTTCCTGGTTACTGCCCATCACCGAGCGGAGGATGTCGCGTGTCCATCAATCAATTGGAGTCGGATCGCCAACACGCATTAGCCGAGTTCTTGCGAAACCGCCGCGCCCGCTTGGTGCCAGAGCAGGTGGGCCTTCCGGGCGGGCTGCGGCGGCGTACCCCCGGCTTACGGCGCGAAGAGGTGGCGTTGCTCGCCGGCGTCAGCCCAGAGTGGTATACCTGGCTCGAGCAGGGGCGCGATATCCACGTTTCCGCGCAATTGTTGGAAAGCCTGGCGCGCGTCTTGCAGCTCGACGCGAATGAGCGCGCCTATCTCTTTGTGCTCGCCCTGCGACAGTCTCCCCCCGTCGACACATTTGTGCCGCCGACGATCAGCCCGACCCTCCACCAATTTCTCGATCAGTTGGGCACCACCCCGGCGTGCGTCGCGGACGCGCGGTTGAATGTCGTGGCGGGGAATGCCGCCTACCGCGCCGTGTTTGGCGGCGACCCGGCCACCGTGCTCGGGGGCGAGTGCAACTTGATCTGGCGTTTATTCATGTCCCCTGGGACACAGAGCGCCAACGCGGAATGGGCGGAGTTGGCCCGCGTCTATCTCGCGCAGTTTCGCGCGGAATATGGACGATTCATCACCGATCCCTGGTGGGCCGAACTGATCGCGGAATTGCACGCGGGGAGTCCGATGTTTCGCGAATTATGGGCACGGCATGATGTGCTCAACGTGTCGGAGGGCTGCAAAAGGTTCTCTCATCCGCTGGTGGGTGAACTGATCTTTGATTTTCTCTGGCTGCGGACCTCTGATTCGGGTGACGTGCGCCTGCTGATTCACACGCCTCGCAGCCGTTCAGGGACCGTCGAGAAAATCGAGCGGCTGCTGGCCGAGCAAGCTGCTGGCGCAGCGGCGGAAGATGCGCTCTAGCGCCAGCATGCCATGCAGACTGGCATCACCGTTGCGAAGCCATAGCTGAGATCAAGGATGGCCCATGCGGGAGCGGGGTTGGGGGAAGGACTCGGCATGCTATGCGTGACACACTGTTTACGGGGGTAGATGTCGGCTCGACGAAGATCGCGGTGGTGGTCGGCCAACTGGACCGCGAGGGGCACCTGCGCATCGTGGGGGCCGTGCAAGAGCCAGCGCGGGGCATGCGGCGCGGCGGCATCACCGACATCGACGAGGTCGCGAATGGCATCACACGGGCGCTCGAACGTGCCGCGCACCTGACGGGCGCGCGCATCACCCAGGCCTATTGCGCCATCTCGGGCGCGCACATCCAGTCGCAGAACCATCGCGGGGCGGTCGCCATCACCCCCAGCAACCGCGACATCGACGCAGACGACATCGCGCACGTGCTGGATGTCGCTGGCTCCGTCTCGCTCGACGCGAGCCGCATGGTGCTGGCCGTCCTCCCGCGCACCTATCTGGTCGACGGCCAGGACGGCATCGCGAATCCGGCGGGGATGGCGGGCTATCGGCTGGAAGCGGAGGCGCACATCGTGACGGGGGCGAATTCCGCCTATCGCAACCTGCTGAAATGCGCCGAACGTGCCCATCTGACGGTGGAAGATGTCGTCGTCGCCCCGCTGGCCGCCGCCGAAGCGGTGCTGGCCCCCGGCGAACGCGAGGGCGCGACGGCGCTGCTGGACCTGGGTGGTGGCACCGCCGAGATCGCGCTGTATGCCGAGGGGGGCATCTGGCACACGGGCATGCTGCCCCTCGGCGGCCAGTTGATCGTCGAGGATCTGGTGTATGCCCTGCAACTGCCGCCCCCCGTCGCCGAGGCCGTGCTGCACCACTATGGCACCGCCCAGGCCGCGCACGTCCCCGCGCAGGAAACCATCGATCTCGGCCAGTTCCTGCCGAACTGTCAAGAGGTCGCGTCGCGTCGCAAACTGGCGCTGGTGATCGAGGCGCGCATCGAAGACACGCTGGTGCGGTTGCGCGACGAACTGCGCCGCGTCGGGGGCGAGCGGCCCTTCGTCGGCGGCGTGGTGCTGACCGGCGGCGTGGCCGAGCTACCGGGCATCACCGAGTTGGCCGCGCGGGTCTTCGCCGCCCCGGTGCGCATCGGCGCGCCCCACAGCCTCGCGGGCGCGCCCCAGGCCGCGCTGCAACCAGCCTTCGCGACGGCGGTGGGGCTGCTGCGCTGGCGCTGCCTCAGCCAGGCGGTGGCGACGGAGTCCCCCCCCTGGCAACGCCTGTGGTCCGGCCTGAGTGGCCTACTTGGGCGAGGATAATGATGAATCGCACACCTTGGCTAGCACACCCGCCCCTGGCTGTGCTATCATTTGTGAAGTGAATCTTTTCCCCCAATGAGGCAACCGAGATGGACGAGACGCACCCCCACGACGACCCCGCTTACCACACTGGCTACGCGACGATGATGCGCATGCATGCCGAGGCGGTGCGCCGGGGCTGGCGAGTCCCCGTCCGCCGCATCGTCCAAGAGATCCTCTGGCTCGAACATTCCGCGTCGGCCCCCGCTGGCAAGGCGCTGGCGATGCTCGAACGCCCACTCTATCCCCCCGAGTGGTACCGTGGCCGCGCCGCCGCCCTCCGCGAGATCCTCCGCCGCGAGCGTGAACTGGACTAGCCGCCGACCTCCTTCTGCCGCTATCCAGTGGTGAGCAATAGCGATCCTCAATAGCCGAAGTGCATCAGGATCATGAAACTCACGAGCACGCAGAAGCCGCCGATTTCGATCCAGGCAAGCGTTTGCGTGCGACGTAGGCTGCCAGGGTGTGCCAATGTAGATGGCGTTTTTTCCACTTGTGGGTCGGTGGCCCAGGCGACTTCCGCCTCCGCCTCGTCTTCCTCGGGGGCGAGCGCGGCGATTGCGGGGCTGACCACAAAGCCTTCCCACCCGATGATGATGGCGGCGAGGGTCATGCTGGCGAGCCAGGTCAAGCCATAGCTGGTGAAAAGCGCCTCGCCGCTCTGGATCGGCCCGACCATAGCGCCCAGCATCAAGCCCAGCCCGATCACCAGCAAGCCCGCTGTCAGCAAGAAGATCTCATGGTTTTCTCGCATCGCCTTGAGCAAAGGGCGACGCTGCCCTGGGGTGAGCAGTCCTAGCCCAGGCAGTACGATCAGCGAACGATAGATGGTTCCCCC
>JBBQSR010000053.1:0-12343 GCA_038234855.1 Ktedonobacterales bacterium
AGGTCGCCAGCGGGGCCGATGTGGTCGGGGTGCGCGTGCGTCAGCACCAGCGCGCTCAGGTCGCTCGCGCGGATGCCCAGCGCCGCCAGCCCCTCGGCCAATGCCGCGTCCGAGGCGGGCGTGCCCAGCCCGCAGTCCACCAGCACCCACTGCCCCGCGCCGTGCAGCACCGTCACATTCACCGTCCCCGGCGCGAAGGGCACCGGTAGCGGAATGCGCCAGATGCCCTCGGCGACTGGCTGGGGCACGCCCGCCTCGCCCACCGCGCCGCTCAGTGGCGGCACCCCGCCCTCATCGAATGACCCGATCTGCACCACCCGGCTCCTTTGCGCCTCTCACGTGTACCCTACTCTTCTCATTGTAGCTTGCACAGGGACCACATGCCATAGAGCCGGGGACACCCTTGATGTGCTATCTTGCCGATCTCATGCGAAGTCGTCTCCCTAAACGTCTTCGCGCGTTCCGGCTTCTTTTGCGGCTTTCGCCTCTGCACGCAATTCGTCGTGGAATCGCTTTGCGCCTGGTGGTTGGGTCAATTCATCCCATTCTTGCTCATCGAGGATCTCTTCGAGTTGAGCCGGGCATGGGCACTGCGATGCTATGATATGAGGTAGTGGCGGCAACCGAGATGCCGCACCCAATTCACAGGCAGAGGTACGTGACGATGGCGAACCCGGTAATTGGCTACGCGGCGATGTTCGAGCAGTTTCACCCGACGGAGCTGCTGAAATATAGTCGGCTGGCAGAGGAGCATGGCTTCACCGCGCTGATGGCGTCGGATCACTTTCATCCCTGGGTGCCACAGCAGGGGCAGTCGGGGTTCGTGTGGGCCTGGCTGGGCGCGGTGGGCGCGCAGACGAATCTGCGCTTCGGCACGGGCGTGACGGCCCCCGGCTTCCGCTACCATCCGGCCATCCTCGCGCAGGCGGCGGCGACGCTAGAGGCGATGTACCCTGGCCGCTTTTATCTGGGTATCGGCGCGGGCGAGGCGCTGAATGAGCACATCGCGGGCAAATATTGGCCCGAGGGCCCCGTCCGCTCCGAGATCCTCTTCGAGGGCATCGAGGTCATCCGCAAGCTCTTCACCGGTAAGGTGGTCAAGCACCAGGGCAAGCACTTCACGCTGGAAAGCGCGCGGCTCTACACCCTGCCCGACGCGCCACCGCCGATCTATGTGGCATCGTCTGGCCCCATCAACAGCGAACGCACGGGCAAGCTCGCGGATGGTATAATCACCGTGGGTGCCTCGGATGAAAAGGTGCGCAACCTGATGGAGCGTTTCGACAAGGGCGCGCGTGACGGCGGCAAAGACCCCGCGACGCTGCCGCGCATCATTCAGTTGCACGTTTCGTGGGCACCCACGCGCGATGAAGCCGTCGCCCAGGCCGTCAAAGAATGGCCGAACGGCGGCATGCCCTTCCCGAAGGGCGACATCCGCAACCCCGAAGATTTCGCGGAGATGGCGAAGTTCGTCCGCCCCGAAAACTTTGCCAATCGCGTGCTCATGTCGGAAAATCTGGCCGAGCACACGGCACAGGTGCAGCACTATCTGGATCTGGGCTTCACCGAGGTGTACATCCACAATGTGGGTCGTAACCAAGAAGCCTTCATCCAGGCGTATGGCCGCGAGGTCATCCCTGCCCTGAAACTGCCCGCGCGCGCATGACGAGTCGTGAAGCGCCGTCGCTGGCTTGGTCCCACCCCTAGCTCCTCTCCCATCCTTGTGGATGGAGGGGGGAATGACAGGGAAGTGGTGCTCTCGTCTTTGTTTGACCGCCAGCGACGGCGGACTTCACGCGCCGGAACGCTCCGTCCCGGTGAAAGGTTGATCATGAACGCGCGACGTATCTCTCTGACGAATCTGGGCATCTTGCTGGTGGCGCTGGGGGCGGCCACCTGGAGCACCGACACGTTTTGGCGCACCAAACTGGCGTTGACCTTTAGCCCGGTGCTCTTGGTGACGGGCGAACATTTAGTCCTGGCATTTTTCGCGATTCCGGTCGTCATTCGCGGTTGGCGCGAGATTCGCACGCTGAACCTGGGCCAGTGGGGCGCGCTGGCAGTCATTGGCTTTGGCGGGTCTGCCGCCGCGACGGTGCTCTTCTCGCAGGGGTTCGCTGAGGTCGGCCAACTCTTCGCGCATAATCAGTTCGCCGAGGGAGCCAGCGCCGTCAACGCGCTGGTCTTGTTGCAGCAGGTGCAGCCGCTCTTCGCCATCCTCGCCGCCGTCATCTTCCTGCGCGAACGGCTGACGTGGTGGTACGCGCCCATCTTCGTGGTGGCGGCTATCGGCGCGTACCTGATCGCGTTTCATCCGGCTACGAGCGCCGAGTTATTTTCGCCCTTCACCCTCATCAGTCATGCGCAGACGCATTTCGCCCTCATCGCCCTGGGTGCCGCGTTTTTCTGGGGCACCTCGACGGCGATGGGCCGCTTGTTGACCGGCAAACTGTCCTTCATCACGCTGACCGGGGCACGTTTCACCATGGGGCTGCTCTTGCTGCTGGTGTGGGCGGCGGTGACGACGCCAAATCTGGCCCAGACCTTCGCAAACGACCTGGGCCAGCCGAGCCTGGCGCTGTATCTGGTGCTACTGGCGCTCATCCCTGGTCTGGCGGGATTACTGATCTATTACAGCGGCTTGCGCCATACCCCCGCGACATATGCTACACTGGCGGAGTTAGCGTATCCCGCCGCGACGGTGCTCATCACCACCTTCGTGCTGAAGGCCCCGCCCGTGGGGATGCAGATCGTCGGGGTGGTCCTGGTCGCGGGTGCCATCACGTCGATGAACCTGATCAAGGGTGGCGTGCATGTCGCCGCCGCGCCCGAGCCGACGGTGGTAGCGACAAACTAGTTTGCTGTGTGCCTGTAAAAGGGATGGAGCGAACACGAAAGTCAGAACATCCACGAAGGACACGAAAGGATTAAGAAGAGGGGAAAGCACTTCCCCCATCTTCCACTTTTCGTGCCTTTCGTGGAATTTCGTGGCCTTCGTGTTCGAGAAAACCACCCTTATCGATAGAGGAGCTTCCCATGACGAACCAGGACTACGACCAAGCGCCGCTGGTCATCAGCAGCACGCGCAATCCGTTGGTGAAACGCATCCGTGGGTTGCGACACCGCGAGACGCGCATGAGCGAAGGCGTCGTCCTGGTGGAGGGGTTGCGTGCCATTATCGAGGCGGTGCAGGTCGGCGCGAAGATCGAGACGCTGCTGTATGCCCCCGAACGGCTCCGCAGCGATCTAGCGAAGGCGACCGTCGAGCAAGCCCGCAAGCGCGGCGCGACACTGGTGCAAGCCACCCCCGAGGTGCTGGATGACCTCTCGGACCGCGACGTCTCGCAGGGGATCTTCGCCATCGCGCCGCGCCCACAGCACGTGTGGGAAGAGGTGCCCCTGCATATCTCACCTTTCGTGCTGGCGATCTACGAGCCGCAAGACCCCGGCAACATTGGCACCATCACCCGCACGGCGGATGGCGCGGGCGCGGCGGCGGTCGTGACCTTTGGCGCGCAAAGTGCCGACCCCTTTGATCCGAAGGCGATCCGCGCCAGCATGGGGTCGAGCTTTTCCGTCCCGGTCGTGGAACTGGGCAAAACGGAACTGGCGCTGCGGATGCTGCGCGAACGCGGGCTGAAACTGGTGGGGGCCTCGGACAAGGGTACGGTGGCCCTGTGGGATGCCCCGCTCGATTCCCCGACGGTGATCTTGCTCGGCAACGAACGCGCGGGTTTGCCGCCCAACGTGCTGGAAAAATGCGAAGCGGTGGTGCGCATCCCCCTGGTCGGCCACGCCGACTCGCTCAACGTCGCCGCCGCCGCCGCGATCTTCGCCTTCGAGGCCGTGCGACAACGCCGGTGATCCCCATAAGACAAGCGGGCGGACACTGAAAATGTGTCCGCCCGCTATTGTCATTTCTGGTGGCTAGTTGCCCTGGAACTCTTTGCCTGGGCCATTGAAGGCGTCTTTGATCTTGTCGAAGATGCTGTTGCCGCGCTGATCTTGCAGCTTCTCGATGTCGGCGAACTCGCGCAGCAGATCCTTTTGGCGCTGGGTCATGCTGGTGGGGGTGACGACCTTGACGACGACATGCATGTCGCCGCGTCCCTGGCTGTGGACGATGGGGACGCCCATGCCCTTCAGCCGGAAGGAGCGGCCCGTCTGGGTGCCCGCCGGAATCTTGAGCGTGGTGGCGCTGTTGTCGATGGTGGGCACCTCGACCTCGTCGCCCAGCGTCACCTGTGTGAAGGAGCACGGCAGATCATAGATCAGGTCGTTGCCCTGGCGCTTGAAGAAGGGGTGCGGCTTCACCGTCAGGTTGACGAAGAGGCTGCCGGGCGTGCCGCCCCGCGCGCTGACCTCGCCCTCGCCCTGCACGCGCACCGTCACGCCATCGTCCACGCCAGCGGGGATGTTGACCGCGACGCGCCGATTGTTGCGGACGCGACCCTGGCCCCGGCACCGTTCGCACGGCGTCGTGATGACGCGGCCCTCGCCCCGGCAACGGTCGCAGACCATCACATTGACGAATTGCCCAAAGATCGACTGCTGCACCCGGCGGATCTCGCCCGTCCCCTGGCAATAGGTACAGCGTTGGGTGTTGGTGCCGGGTTGTGCGCCGCTGCCATGGCAAGTGCCGCACGCCTCCCAACGGGGGATCTCGATCTCTTTTTGCGTGCCAAAGACGGCTTCCTCGAAGGAGATCGTCAGGTCATAGCGGATGTCGGCCCCGCGCTGGGCACCGCCGCGCCGCTGCTGCGAGGTCGCCCCGCCAAAGAACGTCTCGAAGAGGTCGCTAATGTTGACGCTGCCCGCGAACGGGTCAAAGCCCGCCCCGGCACCCGCGCCCGCGTTCACCCCTGCGTGGCCAAAGCGGTCATAGGTCTGCCGCTTCTGCCCATCGCTGAGCACCTCGTAGGCTTCACTGATCTCTTTGAATTGTGCTTCCGCGTCTTTTTCTTTGTTGACATCAGGATGGTATTGGCGGGCGAGACGACGAAACGCTTTTTTGATCTCGTCTTCTGTGGCCGTCCGTTGTAGCCCAAGGATTTCATAGTAATCGCGTTTCGCCGCCATGAGTGGTCTCCTCAACAGGATGGGTCACGTAGATGCCTGTTGCTCAAATGATGCCTTGTGCTCTATCATACCGTACTGCTCAGACAAGAGCAAGAGTGTTGTGGTGCTGCTAGCACTTCTGGGCTTTGGATGCTGAAAAGGTGGAAGAGCGTTGATTGGACACGAAAAGCGAGAAATTCCGCGAAGAGCACGAAAGGGAAGGAAAGCAGTCAGAGATGTCGCGCCTCACTTCGGTTATCCTTCGCGTCTTTCGTGGGATTTCGCGCTTATCGCGTCCAATCGCGTCTCCCTCTCGATCCGCGGAAAGAGGGGGAGACGCGTGATGGCTAGACTTCCTTGTACTCGCCCTCGACGGTGTTGTCGTCGCCCGTGTGGGTGCCGCCTGTGGTGCTGCCACCATCGGCGTTGCCCGTCGCGGCGTCGTCGGTGCCCGTCGCGCCCATCGAGCTATAGATCTGCTCAGAGATCTTATAGAACGACTGTTGCAGGGTTTCGCGGGCGCTCTTGATGCGCTCGACGTCGTCGGTGCTGAGCGCGGCACGCACGTCCGCGATCTTGCTTTCGACCTCGGTCTTTTGCTCGGGGGTGATCTTGTCGCCCAGTTCCTTCAGCGTCTTTTCGGCGTTGTACGCCTCGCTGTCGGCCTGGTTGCGGACCTCCACCTCTTCGCGGCGGGCGCGGTCGTCGGAGGCATGCGACTCGGCGTCGCGCACCATGCGGTCGATCTCTTCCTTCGACAGGCCGCTCGACGACTGGATGGTGATGTGCTGCTCGCGGCCCGTGCCCTTGTCGCGCGCCTTCACGCTGACGATGCCGTTGGCGTCGATGTCGAATGTGACCTCGACCTGCGGCATGCCGCGCGGCGCGGGGGGATGCCGTCGAGGATGAAGCGACCCAGCGACCGGTTGTCCTTCGCCATCTCGCGCTCGCCTTGCAGCACGTTGATTTCCACGCTGCTTTGCGCGTCAGAGGCGGTCGAGAAGACCTGGCTCTTGGTCGTGGGGATGGTCGTGTTGCGCTCGATCAGCTTGGTGAAGACGCCGCCCAGCGTTTCGATGCCCAGCGACAGAGGGGTCACGTCCAGCAGCAGCACGTCGCGCACGTCGCCCGTCAGCACGCCCGCCTGGATGGCCGCGCCGATGGCGACGACTTCATCGGGGTTCACGCTCTTGTTGGGTTCGCGGTCAAAGACGCGCTTCACCAGCGACTGCACGGCGGGCATGCGGATCTGGCCGCCGACCAGGACGACTTCGTTGATGTCGCTCGCCTTGACGCCCGCGTCAGAGATGGCCTTGACCACCGGATCGCGCGTCTTGTCGATGAGGTCGCCCGTCAGTTGTTCGAGCTTGGCGCGGGTCAGCGTCATGTTGAGGTGCTTCGGGCCGCTGGCATCCGCCGTGATGAAGGGCAGGTTGATCTCGGTCGTCATCGCCGACGAGAGTTCCTTCTTGGCCTTTTCCGCCGCCTCTTTCAGGCGCTGGAGGGCCATCTTGTCGGAGCGCAGGTCGATGCCCGACTCGCTCTTAAAGGAATCCGCCAGCCAGGTGATGACACGCTGGTCGAAGTCGTCGCCGCCCAGGTGGGTGTCGCCGTTGGTGCTTTTCACCTCAAAGACGCCATCGCCCAGCTCCAGCACCGACACGTCGAAGGTGCCGCCGCCGAGGTCATAGACCGCGATGCGCTCGTCCTTCTTTTTATCCAGACCGTAGGCCAGCGCGGCGGCGGTCGGCTCGTTGATGATGCGCAGCACTTCCAGGCCGGCGATCTTGCCAGCGTCCTTGGTGGACTGACGCTGGGCATCATTGAAGTACGCGGGGACCGTGATGACCGCTTGGGTGACTTTCTCGCCCAGGTAGGCTTCCGCGTCGGACTTGAGCTTTTGCAGGATCATCGCGGAGATCTCGGGGGGCGAATACTGGCGGCCCAGCACCTCGACCCAGGCATCGCCGTTGGGGGCCTCGCCGACCTTATAGGGCACCATCTGCTTGTCGCGGCTGACCTCGACATCGCGGAACTTGCGGCCCATGAAGCGTTTGATCGAGAACACGGTGTTCTCGGGGTTGGTGATGGCCTGGCGTTTGGCGACCTCGCCCACCAGCCGCTCGCCGCCCTTGGTGAAGGCGACCACCGATGGGGTCGTGCGTGAGCCTTCCGCGTTGGGGATGACGACTGGCTCGCCGCCTTCCATCACCGCGACAACGGAGTTTGTGGTGCCTAAGTCGATGCCGATTACTTTTGCCATGTGTGTCAGTCGTCCTCCTGGAACGATGTGCCCACCGATTGTGGGCCGCATCTATCGTCATTCCCCGCGTGGGAAATGGTCCGTATCGTTATCTTGGTAAGGGTTCGGTTTCTGGTCGCTCCTCGCCATCTGCGGATGGTTCGGGGGTGGTGCCACCGCTACCAAAGTAGTCGGCGAGCAGATCGTTCATGATGTCGGTCATATAGCGCACCAGCGCGACGGCCTTGGAATATTGCATGCGCGTGGGGCCGACGACGCCCAGCAAGCCGCCCGGCATCCCTGGCAAGCCATAGCGACCCACCACGATGCTGAGGTCTTGCAAGTCCATCTCGCCACCGATGACCACCTGCACGCCGCCCGCGTCGGGCAGTTGCTCTTGCAGCATCGGCAGCAGGGCGTTTTGTTCCAGCGCCTCCACGACCTTGCGGATGCGTTCACCGCGCTCTTGCTCATCGCCGAGGCGGGTGAACTCGGGCTGGCCCAGCATGCGCGTCAGCCCTTCCTGGTACACGTCCTCCGACCCCCACGTGGTATGACGGCTGATGTGCTGCACCAGCGCCAGGGTGACGACCTGTTCGTTGGGGGTCAGCGTCGCCAGCCCACCTGCGTCCACGAAGTCGCCCATTTCGCTGCCACTCTGCCCGCTGAATCGCGCATTCAGACCCTGCGATAATCGGCTGAGGTCCTCTTGCGTGGCGGGGTCGGGCAAAAAGAGGCGGCCCTGGCTGAGCGAGCCGTCGCGCAACACCAGCACCAGCAAGGCGATGGTGTCGTTGAGCGACAATAGCTCGAAATGCTTGAGCCGCCCCTCGCTGGCGCGGGGGATGGTGACGACCGCCGCGCTACCGAGCGCCTGGGAAAGGATGCTGGCCGACAACCGCACCCATTGATCCAGTTGGTACTGCACCTGATAGAACTGGTGGCGGATCAACCGCTGCTCATGCATCCCCAGGGTCGATTCGGGCATCAGCCGTTCAACGAAGTAGCGATAGCCCAGGTCGGTGGGGATGCGCCCGCCCGACGAATGCCGCTGGTAGACGAAGCCGTCCTCTTCCAGCGCCTTCATGTCGATGCGAACGGTGGCGGAACTGAAGCCTAGTTGATATTTCTCGGCGAGTGGCTGCGAGGCCACCGGCTCCGCCGTGCGAATGTATTCCTCGACCAGGGCGCGCAAGATGGCGTCCTTGCGGGGATTCAGTCGCTTTTCCATCCCAACCTGCCTCATCGCCATCAGCGCGACGTTTCGGCTGATAGCACCTGAATGATCGATGTGTTAGCAGTCAACTGTGACGACTGCTAACACTCCATAGGATACCATGCTAGGCGAAACGCTGTCAAGGTTTTTGGAGGGTATTTCTTGTATGTTACCTGGCCTCTTCTCGCACAAAACATATGGGGGTGATCGAAATGGGCTAGGAATCTCGATAGGGCACCGCTGACACGTCACGATTCGCCCATCTCAAGCTTTAGACAAATGGTTGCCAATCATCAAACAAACCCTTCACAACGCGCCGATGTGGTCGAAGGGATCAGTGTGTGGGAGTCCGCAAGAGCGGGGATGGCATCCGGGGAACGGGCCATCCCCGCTCTCGGCGTTGTTGGGCTTGCATACCAAGTGACCCATACTATATACTGTAGGGGATCTTTCGGGGCGATTGCTGAAATTGGCAGACAGGCCAGACTTAGGATCTGGTGTCGCAAGACGTGCGGGTTCAAGTCCCGCATCGCCCACCCTGGGGGCCGCGTTGCAAAGACGTGGCCTCTCTGCGTCGTCCTAGAGCGAATCGCTCTCGTCGAGTTAGTCCCAAAACAAACGAAGGGGATACTATAGGGCTAAGGAGCCAGTATGAAAAATCGCCTTTCCAAGTTTGGTAAGACGTCCCTAATATGCTTGGCAGCTGGAGTATTCTTGTATTTAATTGCAAAAACCATGATGCATTTCGATGGGAAGCAGGCTAACTATCTGGCTTCCTTTGTTGGCCTTTCAGGAATATCACTCTTAGGTTTAGGATTTTTAGGAGTAGTAATAGAAATGATTCGGGTCACGCTCTGAGTAAATCTTCTCTGGCTCATATGAGCCAAACAATTTAATAAAAAGACGCGTACAGAACAGCATGCAATAGCAGACAACCTAGGACTAGAAAGCAAGGCTAATCTGGGTTAGAACAAATCGTTGCAGAGTGGTGAACGACTTTTGGACGAACCCCACCCTGCCCACATTGGAAGCCACCTCGCAAAAACGTGGCTCCTTTGCTCTTGATGGGCGGTTTCGGCGCAAAGCGTGCTATAATGAGGGAAGATCAGAAGATCACCCCACAAGCTTACATGATCCCCGTTCGCGACGCGCATGCTGAGCTGGAATGAGGCACATGAGCTGATAGCATATGCTGAAGAAAATCTCCACGGAGGCTACATCCTGTGAACGTCACGGTCGAGACAACGCCCGAAAGCGACGCCGCATTTCATGTGCAGGTCGACTGGCCCAGCATCGAAAAAGAATCCGAAAAAGTCTATAAGCGCCTCGCCCAGACGCAAAAGATCCCTGGCTTTCGCCCCGGTCACGCGCCGCGCGCGATGGTCGAGCGCATCTATGGTCGCGACTACCTCTATGAGGCGGCCATCGAGACGCTGGTCGAGGCCGCCATCGACACCGCCGCCAGCCAGCAGCAGTTGACGCTGCTCCAGCGCCCGCACGTGCACGTGCATGATATGAGCGAGGGCCAAGAGCAAGACGTCACCGTGACGGTGCCCGTGCTGACGCGCGGCGAGCTGGCCGACTACCATGACATCCGCGAGGCGCAGGAGCCGGTGGAGGTGACGGACGAAGATATCGACCGCGTCATCGACAATGCGCGCGAGCGCCTGGTCGAATGGGTGCCCGCCAACCGCCCCGCCGCCATGGGCGACCGCGTGACGGTCGATCTGAAGCTGGTCGTCGGCGAAAAGACCATCAGCGACCTCAAGGACCATGAGTTCGACTTGGTCGAGGATCGAACCGGCCTCTTCATCGGCATGGACCAAGAGATCGTCGGGATGAGCGAAGAAGAAACCAAGGAATTTACCACCACGCTCCCCGAGGATTACGGCAAGGAAGAGATGGCTGGCCAGCCCGCGAACTACACCGTCACCCTCGCCAAGGTCACGGTCAAGGAATTGCCCGCCATCGACGACGACTTCCTCAAGAAGGTCGGGCCGTATGACACCGAGGAACTGATGCGCGCCGACGTGCGCAAGGATCTGACGCTCCAGCGCACCAACAGCGCCCTGCGCCAACTGAAAGACAAGCTGGTCGCGGACCTCATCGAACGGCTGACGCTGCCCGTGCCCCAGGTGTTGATCGAGGCCGAAACCGAAGACATCATGCAGGATATGCAAAACATGCTGTCGCGCGAACGCATCGATATGACGCGCTACCTACAACTGATGGGCAAAAATGTCGATGAGTATCGTCAGGAGCTACATCCCGAGGCCGTCCGGCGCATCAAGCAACGCCGCGCGCTAGAGCTGCTGGCCGAGCGCGAGGGCATGGACGTGACGACCGCCGAGATTCAGGAGGTCATCGACGCGTACAACTCGACCGCGTCGGGGACGAAGCGCATGCGGCTGAGCCAACTGCGCGCGTCGCAGCGCCTTTCCATCGAGCGCAGCCTGCTGCGTGACAAGGCCCAGGACTGGATGATGCAGCATTTGACAGATGCCACAGCATCCGTTACGATGGAATCTGATGCTACGGCGACACTGGCCGTCCTCGGCGCGGAGTCCGAGGGCACGCCCGCCCAACACGTGGTCGAAGCGACCGCCGAGGTGACGAGCAGCGCGACTACCCCCGCAACGGAGGCGACCAACGCGTCATAAGCGTACCGTGAAGGATCACACGCGAGTAGCAGGGCTACCCGTTCAACCGGGGCCGCCATCCGCCCGCCCAGTCGGGCATCGGGTCGGCACCACTGAAACAGCCCGCGCGGTGGCGCGGAAGGGATGGTGACACGATGGCGACCACGAAAGGAAAGACCATGACGTTCCGGTGCTCATTTTGCGGCAAAACCCAGGACAACGTCCAGCGGCTCATCGCTGGCCCTGGGGGGGTCTACATCTGTGATGAATGCGTGGACCTGTGCCGCGAGATCATCGAAGAAGAGCATATGGCCAGCACGCGCGCCCCACGCCCCACCAATGGCAAGGTGCCCGCGCCAAAGAAGATCTTCGAGCAACTGAACCAATACGTCATCGGTCAGGAACGGGCCAAGAAGACGCTTGCCGTCGCGGTCTATAACCACTACAAGCGCATCAATGTCGGCATGCAGATCGAGGATGTCGAGCTGGGCAAGAGCAACATCATGCTCATCGGCCCCACCGGTTCGGGCAAGACATTGCTGGCGCAGACGCTGGCCCGCGTGCTGGATGTGCCCTTTTGCATCGCCGACGCGACGGCCCTCACCGAGGCTGGCTACGTCGGCGAGGATGTCGAAAACATCTTGCTGCGGCTCATCCAGGTAGCGGATTTCGATGTGTCGCGCGCCGAGCGGGGCATCATCTATATCGATGAGATCGACAAGATCGCGCGCAAGGCCGATAACCCGTCCATCACGCGCGATGTCTCGGGCGAGGGCGTGCAACAGGCGCTGCTGAAGATCATCGAGGGCACGGTCGCCAACGTCCCGCCGCAGGGCGGACGCAAGCACCCGCACCAAGAGTTCATCCAGATCAACACGCAAAACATCCTCTTCATCTGCGGTGGGGCCTTCGAGGGGCTGGAAAAGATCATCCAGCAGCGGTTGAACGCGCACCGCTCGATGGGCTTTAACGCGGTGCCCGTCCAGACGGGTGTGGATGCCGCCGACGCGACGCTGGCCCAGGTGACGCAGGACGACCTGCTGAAGTACGGCCTCATCCCCGAGTTCATCGGCCGGCTTCCCGTGATTGCCACCGTGAGCGAGCTCGACCGGTCCGCCCTGATCCAGATCCTCACCGGACCCCGGAACGCCCTGGTGAAGCAGTACGAGAAGCTGTTCCGTCTCGACG
>JBBQSR010000054.1:0-12305 GCA_038234855.1 Ktedonobacterales bacterium
GAAGGGGATGACGCAGACGATATGGTCATTGAGGTCCGCGTAGTGGCTGAGCGCGCTATCGGCGTAGATGTCCGAGGCACCGATGTCCGCCTTGCCCGCGTTCACGTTGGCCAGCCCGTTTTTGCTGCCCAGCCGATTCGCGTCATAGGTGCTGCTGGCCGTGTCCTGCGTCGCCACATCCACCGTCACGCCGGGGTGGACGCTCATGAATTGCTGGGCCGCCGCCGCCGCCAGCGGTTGCAGCGCGGTCGAGCCATCGACCTTGAGCGTGCCGCTGAGCGGCGCGGTGCCCGCCGTGGCCTGGCTAGCGCCACCGCACGCAGCCAGCGTCAGGCACAGCACGGCCCCCGCCAGCAGCGCCGCGCAGCGCCCGCCGGAGTGATATCTACTGTTCATGGGAGGTAATCCATCTATCGTGAATGATGCCGCTGCCCGCGTATCGATGGCGGGGAGCTGAGGGACATCGCGCCCCATCCATTCCTCACTATAGCAAGGAATCAGGGGCGTTGTGGGCAACTCTTGTTAAAATTGGAATAAATTTATGTTAATGCCACCCCAATGCCCCCAGATCCCTCAGCGATGGAGGCGTGTGAGCATCGCCGAGGGATGCGCCGTGCATGACGCTCTGCCGTCGACCTGGGGTGGGCTATACTCATAGCATGAGAAGCCGTCGAAGGGGAAACACCAGCCATGTCCACACCCACCACCATCACCGCCGTCGTGGTCGAGCCGCTGAACCTGCCGCTCTATGAGCCGTTTCCGATCGCCACGGGGGTCTTTCCCGGCGCGAATAACGTCATCGTGCGGGTGACGCTGGCGGGCGGGGCGGTGGGGCTGGGCGAGGCATCGCCGTCGCTGCCCAGCGGTGGCGAGACGCAGGCGACCGTGCTGGCCGGGGCGCAGGCGATGGCCGAGGCGCTGCCAGGGCGCGATGCCGCCAGTTGGCGAGGCATCGCCGATTTCCTGCGCGCGAACTTCAAGGCGCAGGAGTGCGCCCGCGCAGCATTGGAGATGGCCGTGCTCGACGCCCTCACCCGCCACTACGGCGTGCCGCTGTACCAGTGGTTCGGCGGCGCGCAGACCAGCGTCGAAACGGACCTCACCATCCCCATCGTCGCGCCAGAGCGGGCGCGGGTGCTGGCGGGCGAGATCGCCGCGCGGGGCATCCGCTTCATCAAGGTCAAGGTTGGCGGCGACCTGGGGGAAGATGAGGCGCGCGTCGTCGCCATCCACGAGGCGGCACCGGGGGCGACGCTGCAACTGGATGGCAACCAGGGCTTCACCGTCACCTCGGCGCTGCGCTTCTTGGCGCGGCTAGAGGCGCGGGGCATCATCCCCACCCTCTTCGAGCAGCCGCTCTACCGCGACGATTGGCTGGGGATGGCGGACCTGACGGCCCGCGCGCCCGTCGCCATCTGTGCCGATGAGAGCGTGCACACCGCCGCCGACGCGATTCGCGTGGTGCGCGAACGGGCGGCGCACAGCATCAACATCAAGCTGATGAAGTCGGCTTTCCTCGCCTCGCTGGATATCGTGGGCATCTGCCGCGCCGCTCGCCTGGGCCTGATGATCGGCGGGATGATGGAGTCGCGGTTGGGCAGCGCTGCCGCCGCGCACTTCGCGGCGGGCATCGGCGGCTTCGTCGCCATCGACCTGGATACGCCCATGCTCATCGACGGCGACCCCTTCACCGGGGGCTATACCCAGACCGGGGGCGTCCTCGACCTCGCGGGGGTCACGGCGGGGCATGGTGTCGCGCAAGACTGAGCGATCTGTGCTATAATCTCACATAATATGTACCCTGCTCTGGGGGCTTCGGCCCTATGGGGCATTTTTGTTGGCATCCGGCCCGCACAAGACGGGCGTTATGGCTGCTGGCCATGTCACGCAAAAGGACATACGAAAGGTCGTGTTGCTCTACCAGTCTAAGAGCCGCCCCTGGAACGCGTTGGACCTCCTCGCGCCGCTCACCGCTCATGATTTCGCCGCACTCACCCCCGCCCAACGCGAGGAACTGGAACCCAACTTTTGGGAAAGCGTCTGCTCGGAATATGATGCCGAAAACCTCTGCCTGGAATTGGAGCGACGGCGCGACGCGGGCGCGCACTATTCGGACGAATTCTGGTCCTTCGAGGCCGTCTGGCGGCGCGATGAGATGAACCACTATGTCGGCTTTCGGCGACTCTACGCCCTCACCTTTGGTCGCAGCGAAGACGACATCGCCGCCGAGATGCGCCCGCGCGCGGCGGACTTCGCGGCTTTTGGCGAGTTTTTGGACGACGAGTTCATGCTGTGCCTGATGCTCGCCTATGACGAATTGGCGACGACGCGCTCTTACGCGACCGATGTGCCGCTCTACCAGTCGTTGGGCCACCCCGCCCTCGCCGCGTGGATCGAGCGGGTGCGCGCCGACGAGGCGATGCACTACTACAACGCCCTGCGCGTCTGCCAGACGCGCCACCACGACCGCTTGCCCGAGGCCGCCGCCATCGTGCGCCGCGTGCTGGCGCTGGATCTGACCGACACCGATTACCGAGCGACCTTCATCTTGGACCACAAGGGGCCGAGCTATTCCCCCGCCATCCTCACCGCCGTCGCCGACACACTCTGCAACGTCATCGCCCGCCAGGGGTAGGGGGAGAAGGAGCCAACGGGTATACGATAGCGCGTGTGGCAACGCCGCCGGGGGCTACCCCCCCCCACGGCGACGCTCCCCACGCGCCATCGCGGGGCTGCTTTTCGCCCACAACACTAGCTTCCCTGCCCTCACGCCCCAGCCTCCTCGCGCCGTGCTCGTAGCTCGTGGAGGACCTCCTCGGTGTGCTGGCCGAGGGTCGGCGGGGGCAGCCGCACCGTCGCGGGGGTCGCGCTGAGGTGAGCGGCGGGGCCAACCAGGGGTACGGGGCCGATGGTCGGGTGTGCGACCGTCACCACCTGACCCGACGCCACCACCTGCGGATCGCGAAAGACGGCATCCATCCGGTTGACGGGCGCGAAGGCGATGCCGGTGGTGGCGAGCCGCGCCTCCCACGCGGCGACGGTGTCGGCGCGGATGATCGCCTCGATCAGGGGAATCAATGTGGCGCGGTGGGCGACGCGGTCGGCATTCGTGGCGAACCGGGGGTCGCGCGGCCACTCGGGGTGGCCCAGCAGGTTCGCCAGTTGCGCGAAGAGCTTGTCATTCGCACCGCCGATGACGATGTAGCCATCCGCTGCGGCGAAGGCCTGGTAGGGCACGATGGAGGCGTGCGCGCTGCCCTGCGGAGTCAGCACCTCGCCCGCCACCAGATACATGCTGGCGGCGTTGATGAGCGTCGCCACCTGCGTGCTCAGCAGCGACACATCGATGACCTGCCCCTCCCCGGTCCGTTCGCGGTGGTAGAGCGCCGCCAGGATGCTGGAATGCGCATACAGCCCCGTGGCGATGTCGAGCTGCGCCACACCCGTTTTCACCGGCTCACCATCGGGCGTCCCAGTGATGCCCATCAGGCCGCCTTGTGCAGTGACGATCACATCGTACCCCGCGCGCTGGCGGTCTGGCCCCATCTGCCCATACCCTGAGATGGAGCAATAGATCAGGCGCGGATGCTCGGCGCGTAACGATGCGTAGTCCAGCCCCAAGGATGCCATGAAGCCGACGCGGAAGTTTTCGACGACGATGTCGCTGCCCGCGATGAGGGTGCGGGCGAGGTCGCGCCCCTCGTCGGTGCGCAGGTCCAGGCAGACGCTGCGCTTGTTGCGGTTGACCGAGAGGAAATAGGTGCTCTCGCCGCCCGCGAAGGGTGGCCCCCAGCCTCGGCTGTCGTCGCCGCGCCCCGGCTCCTCGACCTTGATGACGTCGGCCCCCAGGTCGCCCAGCAGCATCGTGCAATAGGGTCCAGCCACCACGCGGGTAAAGTCCGCCACCCGAATGCCCCCCAGTGCCTCCATAGCCGCCTCCCTCGTGCCGTCTCGTGTGTGCCCCTTCACGCTATCATATGAAGGGAAGGTGATGGTGCGAATATGATGCCAAACGAGATCAGCGCGAATGCGATGCCGATGGGCGAGCAAGCAACGACTACCGATACGGCGATCTGGCTGCCGGAGCGCGAGCCGTCGCCGCGCGACATCCTCGCGCATGCGGCGCGGCCCTGGCCCGTGCCCAGCGCGCCATGGGTGATGCGCCAAAGCTGGCACGACCTGCTCTTCGCGCATTGGCCCGTCGCGCCCGAGGTCGTGCGCGGATTGCTGCCCGCTGGCCTGACGCCCGACACCTTCGATGGCGCGGCGTGGGTGGGCGTGGTGCCCTTCGTGATGCGCGGCGTGCGGCCACGGGGCATCCCCCCGGTGCCGTGGCTATCGGGCTTCCCCGAGATCAATGTGCGGACCTATGTGACGGTCGGCGGCAAGCCCGGCGTGTGGTTCTGGAGTCTGGATGCCGGGAACCCCGTCGCGGTCGCCATCGCGCGGGGCATCTTTCACCTGCCCTATTTCAATGCTCGCTTCACTGTCGCGACGGGGCGAGATGGGGCCATCAGCTACGGCAGCACGCGCGGGGCGGGGCAGGGGCGCTTTGCCGCGACCTATCGGCCCACGGGCGCGCCCGCGCGTTCCGTGCCGGGGACCCTGGCCCACTTCCTGACCGAACGCTATTGCCTCTACACGACCGACGGGCGGGGGCGCTTGGTACGCGGCGACATCCGCCACGCGGCCTGGCCGCTGCAACCGGCGGAGGCCGACATCCCCACCAACACGCTGGCCTTGGCGGCGGGCATCACCTTGCCCGAGCAACCGCCGTTGCTGCACTTCGCCCGACGGCTCGACGTGTTGATCTGGTGGCTGGCGGCGAGCGACAGGGCGGCGAACGCGCGGAACGGTTGACGCGCGCCACCGCACGCATTATACTGAAACATTGAGAACGGGGACTCATTCAGATTGCGTGTTGGGCTGGCCCCGTCAGTCGGCGCACGCGGCAGCGATCATAGGAAGGACAGCGTGATCATGTCGAAGACCAAGTTGAAGTGTGGCGACTGTGGCAAGCCCTTTCGGGCCACCAAGGCCTCGCAGCTTTTTTGCGAGGACTGCGAGCGCAAACGCCGCCAACAAAAGGCCCAGGCCAGCACGAAGACCACGACCACCACCCAGCCCACTGCTGGCAAGCCCGCGTGGATCGCGCAGTCGCCCGTCCGCGATGCCACCACGCCCTACACCGCCGTCGTGCCCGCCGCGACGCGCGCCACGGCGAACCATCCCGCGTCACCAGCAGCGCCCGCCCGTGCCCCCAAGCCACCACGCCCGCCGCGTGAGCCGCAGCCGCCCATCCCGCGCTTCGAGGTGACGCCCGCGCACATCGCCGCCATCGAGGCGCGCTACCTGGAACTGGCGCACCCCGAGTTCGACGGCATCCGCACGCAGATCGCCAACGAACTGAGCATTCCTAAGCGCGTGGTAAAAGACGTTGTGCGCGATCTGCGGGCGCGCGTCAAGACGCCAAGCTGGTGGGATATGCAGGGCTACCAGGGCGACCCCGGCGACCTCGACCGCATCCGCGCGGCCTATGAACGCCACCTGCCCGTGCCCCCCGTCGGCGTGCACAAGGCCATCGCGGCGGAGTTAGGGCTGCCGCCGACGCAGGTCTATCGGGGCATCAGTACCGTCCGCCAGTCGCTCGGGCTGCCCCACTTCAACGACCCCGAACTGCACCCCGAGATGCCCCAGCCCGCCGTCGCGCTGCGCTAACCAGGCTAGCCCTTGCCCCCTCACCCGCTGACGCTATAGGGAAAGGGGGCGACAGCACCATGCGCGTCACCTGGCGCGCATGGTGCTGTCGAATGTTGGGTCCTCGGGGCGATATCGCGCGACGGGGTCACTCCGCTGTTTCGGCGGTCTCTGTGGGGGCGTCGATGGTGGCAGGCTGCTCGGTCGGGGGAACGGGCAGACCAGCGGCCTTGAAGGGCAGCGAGCGCGACTGCGCGACGGTGCCGCGCAGCAGATAGCGCGCGGCCAGGCCCAGCGAGGCGCGCAGCTTGTCGAGCCGCTGGCGCAGGTCGCGGCGGTCCAGCCAGGCCATGCCAGACGATTCGGCAGTCCACAGGGTCGCGTCGTCCAGTATCTGCCGGACAGCGGATTCCAGTTGGCGCAGCAGGTCGATGGTCTGGTTCAGCGCCATCAGCAGGTCACCCTCGGCCAGGCTGATGCGCCCACGCAGCGCGGCCAGCGACATCCCCTGTGCCCAGCCGAGCGCCACGCCCAGGAAGTGATCGTTGATGATGGGGCCGGGCGGCAGTGCCTGGCGTAGCTCGGCCTTGCGCACACGCTCGGCCATCTGGCGGGCGGCGCGGCGGGCGGTCTTGAGGCGGTCCGACAGCACGTCGCGCGACCACAGCGGCTTGTCGCTGTCATAGACGAACCAACTGACCAGTTCGCCGAGTTCGATGGTGGTCAGGTCATCCAGCGCGCCCGCCAGCATCAGTTCGGTCAGCGTCAGGCCAGCGGGGTGAAAGATGGCGCGCAGTAGCCGCCCGCGCAGGGTGAGGGCGTCATCCTCATCCTCGGGGCTGATGTAGCCGAACTGCCGCAGCACGGTCGTGGTGGCGACCAGATCGCGCTCCACGCCACCGCCTAGCTCTACTATTTTTGGCGCGTCATTGGTGGCATCGGGGGCGGGCGTGCCCTTGCCGCCCTTCTTGCGCCGCGCGCTCTTTTTCGTGCGACGGGCGCGACGCTGATATTCCAGGAAGCTGGCCGCGCCGATGCGCCGCAACCGCTCGAATTCGTGCGGTCGCCACAGGTTCAGCACCGAGTTATAGCGCATGCTGAAGGCGCTTTCCACCGGATTCAGCGGGCGAGTGAGCGCGCGGAAGCACGCCTCGAAATCTTCCCACGGCGAATAGAGGATGATGGCCGCGCCACGTGGGTCTTTGCCGCGCCGTCCCGCGCGGCCCGTCAGTTGATTATATTCGTTCGGCGTCATCAGTCGCATGCCGGTGCCGTCGAATTTGCTCAGCGACCCCAGCACCACGGCCCGCGCGGGCATGTTGACGCCCAGCGCCAGCGTATCCGTCGCGAAGACGGCGCGGAGCGCGCCACGGGCAAAGAGCGTCTCGACCAACACCTTCAGGCTGGGCAATAGGCCCGCGTGGTGGTAGGCGATCCCTTGCGGCAGCAGTTCGCCCAGTTCCACGACTTGCTGAAGCTGGCGATCTTCCTCCGAGAGCGTCTCGATGGCGAAATAGACCTCTTCGCTGATGGCGCGCTGCTCGGCGGGGGTGGTCAGCCGCACCTGGGCGGCGGCGCGGGCGGCCTCTTCGACGGCGCGGCGACCGGGGAGGTAGTAGAGGCAGGGCAGCATGCCCACGTCGTTCAGGTGCTGGACGACCTCGTGCGGGTTGGGGGCCTCGCGCTTCGGGGGGGCATCATCGTCCGCGCGGGCGGCGTGGCGGCGACGGTCATAGCCGCCCGACCGCTTCGCCTCGCCGCCGACATGGGGGAAATGCTTCACGCGGTTGCCCGAGGCGTCGCGCACGAGGTTCAGCTTGCCATCGACGTAATAGTAATCTTCCAGCGGGATGGCGCGCTCGGGGTGAAAGATCAGCTTGGTCGGTGTGTGGACCTGAGTCATCCAATCAACCAGTTCGTTCGCGTTCGCGACGGTGGCGGAGAGGCCGACGAAGCGGACGTGCGCCGGGGAATGGATGATGCATTCTTCCCAGACCGGACCGCGCTGCGGGTCGGCCATGAAGTGCAGTTCATCGAAAATGATCCACCCGACGCGGGCGAGCTGGGGGTCCATCTGGCGCTTGCCCGTCCCCGTCGCGGTGACGGAGTGCGCCAGCCGCGTCAGTGCGACGGAGGTGTCGTCGCGCTCTAGCTCGAGCAGCACGTTGCGATAGATCTCGGTGGTCATGACGACGATGGGCGCGGAGGCATTTTCGACGATGTCGCCCGTCATCAGGCCGACCTGATCTTCGCCATAGCGTTCACGGAAATCGCGGAATTTCTGGTTGCTGAGCGCCTTCAACGGGGCGGTGTAAAAGACGCGCCGTCCCTCGCGCAGCGCCAGCCAGATGGCGAATTCTGCAATGATCGTTTTTCCAGTTCCCGTCGGAGCCGCAACTAGCACTGACTGCCCCTCGGCCAACCGTCGCAGGGCGACCAGTTGGAAATCGTCCAGCGGGAATGGGTACGACTGGCTGAAGGCGGTGACGAGTTCGTCCGCGTGGTCGGGCGGCGTGGCGCGACGGGCGCGGGCAGCGGGTGGGCTGTGCGGCGCGGGTGCTTCGTCATCGCGCGGGGGGACGTTCGGCATAGGCGCGTCCAATTATTTCCTGATCGTTTTAGCCTCAGCATATCACATCGCGTGGGCCTTTCGCTCGCTGTGCGCGACGAAAGCGGGAAAAAGGTGTTGACATCTAGCTCAGCCGTAGTACACTAGCGTTGATACCATTGTCATACGCGATAGGAGTTTACCCGAACGATGTCACAATTAAGCGGTGCCCTGACTGGATGTTTAGGATTGTTCTTGTTTCTGATCGGCCTGGCGGGCAGTCAGCATGTGGGGGAAAATCGGGCGCAAGCGCGCCTTTATTTGTGGCTGACGCTGCTGGGCGCGGCGTTCTTTGACCTGGGGACGTACGGTATTCAATTTCACTCGCCCTATCGCCGACCAGATATGGATGGAGTGATCCTCTTTTCCTGGTGCCTGACGGGGACGCTGTCGCTGATGACCGCCTTCAGCGTGCTGCAACTGATGCTGAAGCGCGCCCCCAAGCACGCCTAGGGCCGCCGTGCCATAATGGAGGGAGACCGCGAAAGGATACCCCCCCTCCATCATGGCCAGCCACGAGATCGAACTGCATGGGCACATCATTGATTCGCTGATTTTGCCGCGCATCTGGGACACCATCATGCGGGCGGACGCGACCTTCCAGGTACAGCAGATGCACATTGGCGAGAGCGCCACCGAGCCGAGCCATGCCCGCATGACTGTCAGCGCCCCGACTCAGGCGGCGCTCGACGATCTGCTGGGCGACCTGGAACAACTCGGCGCGGAGATCGTCGGCGCGCCCGATGCCCACACGCAGGCGGTCGAGCTAGCTGGCGTGTTGCCCGACGACTTCTACGCCACCACGAACCTGCCAACGGATGTGCGCGTCGCGGGCGAGTGGCTGCCCGTCGCCGATATCGAGATGGATGTCGCCATCATCATCGACCACGCGGCGCGCACCGCCCGCTGTCTGCCGATGCATCAGGTGCAGGTGGGCGATGCGGTGGTGGTCGGTCACGGCGGCATCCGCGTGCATCCGCTGGAGCGCACCAGGGCCACCGACGACGTTTTCAGCTTCATGCAAAACTCGGTCAGTTCCGAGCGGTCCAAGGGGTTGGTCATCGCCGATATCGCGCGCGAGATGCGCGCGGCGCGGGCGCGCGACGGCAAGATCCTGCTGGTGCTTGGCCCCGCCGTGGTCCACACCGGCGCGCGGCGCTACGTGGCGGAACTGATCGCGCTCGGCTATGTGCAGGTGATCTTCGCGGGCAACGCGGTGGCGGCGCACGACAGCGAGGCGGCGATGTTTGGCACCTCGCTCGGCGTCGACCTGCAAACGGGCGATCCGGTGCAGGACGGCCACCGCCACCACCTGCGTGCCATCAACACGGTGCGCCGACTGGGCGGGCTGCGTCAGGCCGTGGCGGCGGAGGTCGTCAACGAGGGCATCATCGCCGAGGCCATCCGGCATGATGTGGAATTGGTGCTGGCGGGGTCGATCCGCGACGACGGCCCCATCCCCGATGTCATCACGGATATGATCGTCGCGCAGGAGCGCATGCGTGCCGCCGCGCGCGGGGTCGATGTCGCGCTGATGCTGGCCTCGATGCTGCACGGCATCGCCACCGGCAACCTGCTGCCCGCCACCGTGCGCACGGTGGTGGTCGACATCAACCCCGCCGTCGTCACGAAGCTGGCGGATCGCGGCACGACGCAAGCCATCGGCCTCGTCACTGACACCGAACTCTTCCTGCGCGAGCTGGTCGAGCATCTGCGGGGGTGAACGCCACCCTCACCGCCAGTTCAGCAGGTCGTCCTCGACGTTGCGCGCGATGATCAGGCGCTGCACCTGGCTGGTGCCCTCCACGATGGTGAGCTGGCGGGCGTCGCGGTAATAGCGTTCCACCGGATGATCCATCATGTAGCCATTGCCGCCGAGGATCTGCACGGCGGTGTCGGCGGCCTGAACGGCGGTTTCGCTGGCGAAGGCCTTCGCGATGGAAAGGATGTGGGCATGCTCTTTGTCGGCATGGCCCGCGTCGACCGTCAGACAGGCGTTATAGGTGAGCCAGCGCGCCGCCTCGATGCGCATCGCGACATCCGCGATCATCATCTGGATCGCCTGGTGCTTGATGATCGGCTCGCCGAAGGTTTCGCGCGTCTTGGCGTAATCGATGGCGTATTGGATCGCGCCCTCTGCCGTGCCCAGGCCGCGTGCCGCCACGATGGGCCGCACCGAATTCAGGTTCCACATCAGCAGCTTGAAGCCCTTGTCGACCTCGCCGACGATGTTTTTGGCGGGCACCTTGGCTTCGTCGAAGATCAGTTCGCAGGTGGGCACGCCATGCACGCCCATCTTGCGGTCGGTCTTGCCGACGCGGAAGCCCGGCGTATCGCGGTCCACGATGAACATAGTGAAGCCCTTTGACCCCGCATCTGGCGTCGTCTTGGTGGCGACCAGATAGAAATCCGCCACCGTGCCGCCCGAGATCCAGTGCTTCGTGCCAGTCAGGCGATAATGGTCGCCATCCTTCACCGCCTTGGTGCGGATCTGCGCGGAGTCGGAGCCCGCCCCCGGCTCGGTCAAGCCAAAGGCACCGCGCACCTCGCCCAGTGCCGTCCCCTGGCCGTACTTGCGCTTCTGCTCTTCGGTGCCGCCGCGCATGATGGCCGAGGTCGATAGCTTGGTCAGCAACAGCATCAGCGCGCAGGAATTGTCGACCTTGGCGACCTCTTCAACGGCCAGGCCCAGCCCCAGCGTGCCCGCGCCGCTACCGCCGTACTCTTCGGTAAAGTTCAGTCCCAAGAGGCCATATTCCTTGAAGGTCTGGTAGATATCTTCGGGATATTCGCCCGTCTCGTCCAACGCCGCCGCGCGGGGGGCGATGACCTCGCGCGCGATGCGGCGCGCCGTCTGGCGAATCAACTCGTGTTCGTCGGTCAACTGGAAATCCATGGGGATGCACTCCTCGAAATTTCAGCGCGGCATAGCGGAAATGCCCGCGCAGCTTCGCCAATGAAGCGGGCGCGCACGGTCGCCGCGCGCGTACATACTGTGCATCTAGTATAGCGCAAAGGCGGCCCCCATGGTGGGCACGCCTTTGCCGTCGGCAAATCGGAGCATGGCAGGGGGTTTTTCGGGTGATCTCCCATCCATGACCATCGTCAGGCTGCGTTGCCAGCGCTAGCCTTGCGTGATGAAGGCATCGAGCGCCGCGAAGGTCGCCTGCGGTTGCTCGAAGTGGGGCAGATGACCCGCGTCGGTCAAGACGGTGAAACGCGCATTGGGGATGGCACCCGCGAAGGCCTGCCCATACGCGGGCGTGACGATGCGGTCACTGTCGCCCCACAGCACGAGCGTGGGCACCTGGATCTGCCCCAGGCGCGCGAGCAAGGTCGGGTCGTACATCTGCTCACCCGCGAAGAGGCGCGCGGTAGCCGTATTGGCTCGCTGGCGTGCCGCCAACTCTGGGGGAACCGTCGCCGGATCGACGTAGAAGCGGTTGGGATCGTGATACGCATAGGTGGCGATGCCGCGCGCATCGAGGGCATAGAAGTCACGGATCGGGTGCTCAGGGATAGAGACGCCCGTGCCATCGATGATGACGAGGCCGTTGATCAGGTGAGCGTCGTCGTTGAGCGCGATCTCACATGCGACCCATCCCCCAACGGAAGAACCGATGACCAAGACATCGCGGTACCCTTGCGATTTGAGCATTTGTATATAGGCACGGGCGAGATCGGGGATCGTGCTCAGCCACGCGGGGCGATCTGTGCCATTCCAGCCGGGAATGGTGGGCATGATGACGTGCGTCGTCTCGGACAGATGCGTGGCGATACCCTGCACCGTAAAGGGGCCACCGCCGCCATGCAGCAGCAGGACGATGCGCCCGCTGCCGCTCTCGGTGAAGGTCATGGGGAGATCAGGACGCCAGTGGATCGTGCGGGTCAATGGTGCGAGCATGAAGGGACTCCTTTGGGTTGCTAGGCGAGATCGGTGGCTGGGACGGTGGCGTAGTGGCTCATCACCTGGGCGCTGACGTCGCGGGTCAGTGGCTGC